>JAVVPL010000001.1:0-147401 GCA_036655775.1 Bacteroidales bacterium
ATAGATATTGATATGGGGAACCTCCTCCCTTTATATGTACTTTAATATATCCAATGTTTAATGCGTTTTTTTATTTTCCATTATCGGCCCCAAAATAATCACAATGTTTGATTTCGGCCTGTATACTAAGCGGATCGGGCGCATATACATTAGTTTCTTTATAGGCTCTACACAAAAGAGAATCTTGCACCGATACAAAATAAGAAAGCGCACATAAACTATCTATAAAATAACTTTTTTTTGCATTAGACCACAAATACGAATAAGGAGGTGTTCCTCCTAAAACCTGAGCCTCTATGCGGCCATCACAGCGACCAAATCCCAAGGCACTATCTACACGAAGGTGTAAATCCAAAGCTTTGGGTTCATCTAAAAAATAACTAACCACAGAAATAATTCCTTTGGCATCTTTGACTTCTAAAGAATAAAATCCCTTGGCTAAGGAAAAACGAATACTATCTTTTATTCCTTCTCGCCATTGATATTCATACGGAGGCGTACCGCCTTCAATCCTACTTGCTAGTTGCCCATTACTATCACCAGTACAAGAAATTTGTTTTTTCAAATCAATATAAGCGCATAATGCCTGCGTTTTATAAATATAAAATGTATCCCGCAAATTATATCCTTTCGCATCGGTCACTTTTAAATAATAATAGCCCTGAGGTAAGGAGTCCATGGTATCCAATTTTTTTGAAAAATTTGCCCATTGGTACGTATATGGAGGAACTCCACCTTGCACCGACACCACAATTTGACCATCCGTCACAGGGCTTGGCGTTTTACCTTGCGTAGCTCCAAAATACGTACAATGTTTTATTTGAGCAATTAAACGAAGTGAATCAGGCGTAAAGACTTCTTTTTGCTTAGAAAGCAAACAAGCATTTTTATCTTTTACTCTCAATGTATAAACTCCAGCTTTGAGTTTATCAATTGATGAAGTTGAATCACCATTACTCCAATGATATGTATAGGGAAGGGTTCCTCCTGTACAAGCCGCAAATAAAGCTCCATCAGAAGCCCCCCACCCACTCACGCTATCGGCGGTTAACAAAATAGATAACGCTTGAGGTTCGTCTAAAAAAATACTATCTATTGAACTAATTCCATTTTTATCGAATACGTTAACTGTATAATATCCTTTTTTTGCTTGATGAAATGTATCTTGTCGATTTTGAGAACCCAGCCATTGATAGGTATAAGGAGGCAAGCCTCCTTGTGTTTGCACCCTTAAAATACCATTGGCATCACCCAAACATTGAATTGGTTTTACAATTTTCAAGTTCGCTGTTAAATTGGGCAAAGAACGCAAATAAAAAGAACGTTGCAATTGACAATGATTAGAGTCTTGCAAAAGAACACTGTATTTATTTTCTTTTAAATTTTCTAAATTAGGCGTAGTTTCTCCCCCAGACCATAGATAGGAATAAGGTGCAGTTCCTCCACTTGCGCGTAGAGCAATAAGCCCATTCGACATCGCGGGAGGATTTATTTTATAGAGAGTTCCTTGATAGGAAGGATTCATTGTATCAGCCATTAAAGACAAAGGAATAGGCGCTATCACACTTGCTTTTGCGTAAGACTTACAATTATTTGCATCACATACTTCTAGCTGTAAATCCTGCGCCTCCAATCCTTCTACATGAGGACTTGTAAGTCCATTCGACCACAAAAAAGTATAAGGCAAAGTGCCTCCCTGCACTTGGGTATGCATACTGCCTTTATAGTCTCCTGCACAAGGCGAAGCTTGGACCTCAATGTGAATTTGCATTTTTGAAGGTTGAGATAAAAAATAAGTATACGACGATTTAACCCCATTGGTATCTGTAACCGTAATTACATAATACGAAGTAGGCAATTGAGAAATCGAAACTTGAGTAGAAGCATTCGACCATTCGTATTTATAGGGGGCTTTACCTCCTTGCACCTTTACTTTTAAAGCACCTTCGGCACTTCCGTAACATTGAATTGAATTGGTTTCTATGATTGTTGTTTGTAGAGATGGATACCCCACTAAGAGCGTAGTATCTTCTATTTGGCAATTGCGTTTATCTTTAATACGAGTAATGTAGGTGTCCCCTTTCAAATTTTGCATCAACATGCCCTCTGCACCTAATTCTACGTACGACTGATGACTCCATTGGTAAGTGTACATTCCATTGCCTCCAACAACATTAAGTAGAATCCTACCATTGTGCAAACTAGGTAAAACTACCCCATCCACACTGCCATAATAATCGGGATCTTTAATACTCTTGCTGAATACTCGAAGTTGCTGAGGTTCGTTCAATTGTACTTGATAAAAAGATTGTATTCCCAAAGCATCACTCACTATCAAATGATATATTCCTTTAGATAAACCCGTACACTTTGACGAGCTATGTGTCCAAGACGAGTTTTCTTTAGACCAGTGATAGGTATACGGTAAAACGCCCCCCGAAACATCCGCTTGCAGTATAGCATTCGACTCGCCAAAACAACGCACCGAATCTTCTACTCTAATTTTTGCAAGTAACATTTGTCTATCTTCTATCTTATACTCTTTTTGTATCTCACAAGCGTTTTGATCCGAAATTTGAATTCGATAAATTCCTGGTGAAAGTTCAGTAATTCGCTCTGTATTTATCCCTAATTTATCAAATGCCCCCATTGCATTCATTTTATACCAAGAATATACATAAGGGAAAGTGCCTCCTTCTACTTTCACTTGAATACTTGCATCTGACAAACTCTTTTTTATTTCGGCCTGCGTAGATCCATAATAGCTTGGCTGTACAAGTGTTTCATTTATTATCTGTAAAACTTTGGGCGCATTGATCTGCATATTGTATTGTGCACTAGCTCCAAAAGCATCCGTAATTGTAGCCGTATATTCTCCAGCACTTAAGGCTTGTAAACTTTCACCCTGTACGCCATTGGACCATTGAATTTGATACGGAGGCCGCCCCCCTCGTACCGACAAATTTAATTTTGCATCTTTACTATCACAACAAGAAGGTGGAATATACGATTGCACACTAGGCTCCACCTGTGCAATCGTGCGCAATGTATATGTATTGTTATATAAACATCCATTTGCATCCGACATTTGCAGATCGTATTTCCCCGCATCTAAATTTACTAAATTTTGCTGCGAAGAAGAAGGGGTCCATGCAAAACGATAAGGCGGTGTTCCTCCCATAGGAGCGCTTGCAATAGATCCTTTTTCTAAATTTGTAGCAGTTTTATAATAGGGATGTTGTATTACCACTGTATCCATTTGCAAATTTAAAGCAGGCTCGGTAATTGTATACGTTTGTTCTATTTTACAAGCATTGGTATCACTGAGCATCAGAGTATAATTCCCAGCTTTTACATTGGCTAAATCGCGCATATACGTGCCATTATTCCAAGAATAGCGATATACATTTGCACCTCCTGAGGCTTGAATATGAATTTGTCCATCTGCATTGCCTTTGCATTTTACATGAACAATATTTGAGGATACTGAAAGTGGTTGCGGATTAAACAAACGACAGGTATCGTAGGAAATTAAACGTGTATTAGCCTTTTTTACAATCACTTTGTACACACCTTGCTCTTGTGCTTGCAGAATGAACTTATTTTCGTTTAATCTACATTGCTCTTTTTCCCAAAAGTAATAAAGCGTTCTTTTATCCTGTCCATTGTCCATTTTATTGACCTTTGCAATTAAAACCCCATCTTTACTCGCATTACATTTAGGATTACTCCCCAAAAGCTGTACCCGTAAGGTATCTTTCAATTGTTCTATTGAACCTGTTAAAATAGATTTGCAATTATTGGCATCTTTAATTTCGATTTTATAGGAAGTCGGGGTATATATAGCCGTATACTCAGACATATTTCCTTTGTTTATATCATTTAATTCGTAAGTATAGGTGTAAGGGGGTGTGCCATTTTTAGTTTCGGCTTTATCAATGGAAAGATACCCATCTTTGGCACTTTCAGGAATTCCATTTTTATATTGCACTCCACTAATATGAGCATAATTCAATGATGTTGAAATAGCGGGAGGATTGAGAATTTCCAATGTGAAAAGATACGTATCAGAAATTTCTTCATCCGATATAATTTTTATATTATATGTGCCCACGGGAATTTGAGTAAATGTATATTGATCGTACATCTGCAAATATTTACCTTTTAGGCATTCATGTTTAGTGGGCTCCCAAAGTACACCGTCTTTGTAAAACGTATATATAGTGAAAGGCTGAAATTTTTTAGCATTTGGTATTTCTATAAAAAATTGACCTGTTTCATTATGACAATGCGGGGAGGTTATTTCCATACGCACATTCATTTTATTTTTGACCACTTTAAATTCTTGCAATTTAAACATTGCTTTTTGGGCTCTTTCACTAGTAAAAGACTGATTATGCGAAGCTTTTACAGAGGTAGTACGGCCGTTTATAATACCTTCGGCAGTTATATAATATTTTCCAGCACTTAATTGAATTCCTTTTGATTTTAATTCAATAAAATATCGGCCCTGTTGGTCAAAAGAAGTAATATTAAGATCCAACAATTGTGCTACAATACGCGCTTCCGCAATAGGAACGCCATTATTATTAAATTGGGTAAGAGAATCATAAATAGTAATCGTAGTAATTCTTTCATCAAAAGACGGATTTAACATCCGATTAAATTCCAGCCTAAGTGTGTCTAAGTACGTATCATTCATTCGTATGCTTTGCAAATTGGAGGGATAGGTTCTAGGGTGTGGTAAGTCTGGATAAAATCGAAACATAACCGATTCAGAAACATCATTTTCTCGGATTTTAAGATGAAAAAATATAGGATCCCCAATATGAGCATTAGGCAAATCATTCAAAGAAATAGCAAGTTTTTTGCCTCTTTGAGGATATTCTTGTATCGCTCCATTCCCTATCCTATATTCCCAAACATACGCCTCTGGAGGATATAACATACCCGAATCATTAACACTTAACACCACCTTATCCATAAAAGAAAATTCAGTAATAGGTAAAGGATTTATACTTAAATTTGCATCTACATACATAGATATTTCATATTCAATGCGACTTGTGATTATATTTTGGGTTTGATAAAGTAAATCTTTAACCCATAAAGTATCTTGTCTCTTATAGACTTCTTGTCTCACAGATACTCCACCCTCCCCCATATCTTCATATAGTTCTTCTGTTAACAAATAGGTTAATTCGGCATTAGTTGCATATTGATCCAATGATTTTTGAAAACTTTTCGATTCACCATCACAAGTGTATTTATGGGCATACACTTCAATGCCATCTTCCCACATATTGCCCAAATTATAGAAATTAACCTTCGATTTAATATTTTTAAAGGGACAAGAAGAACACATAATTGTATTCACAACTACGCCATAGCGTGGCATAGCCTGTGAAAAGAGAGTATCTGAACTGAGTAATAAAATACACATAAGGTACAATACATATTTTTTGTTTTTATTTACAAAATGTATTTTTGAACAAAAACGTGAGTTTGATGAATGTAACATGATTTGATAATTTAGTTGATTGTACTACATGATTTGATAAAATAGTTTTATTCGTTTAATTTTAATATTGTTTTTTGAATTTAGCTATTTTTGAATTGCAAAAATAAACTCAAAACAAACTAAAAATGAAATATTTATGTTAACTAATGTTAATTTTAAGATAGTTTAACAATATTTAACAATATTTAACATTTTCAAGAATGTAAATGTTTTTTTTATTTTTTTTTGCATTCTCCATAATCTTTATGTAAATTCGCATAAATTTTTTTTACTATGCGCTTTTCTTCAATTATCATCTCATTAGGTATGTTTTTCACTATCTGTCTTTACAGTCCTATGCAGGCAAGTGAAAAGTCATTAAAAGCGGAACCCGCTTTTAATGCAGGAGAATTAATTTTTGATCATGTTTTAGACAATCATAAATGGCATATTGCAGAAGTTGGCGAAGCAGAAATTAGTGTTCCTCTCCCCATTATATTATGGCAAAACGGAAAATTATATTGTTTCTCTTCTAATAAATTTGATAAAAACGGGATTTATAAAAATTTTCAACTACGCACCCAAGCTCCTTACAAGGGAAAGATTGTATCTCTAAAGCTCAATGCCAAAGGCCAAAAAGTCATCAGCAAAAATTTACCACTTGATTTTTCTATTACAAAAACGGTGGCAGGTTTGATGATCAGTGCGATGCTTTTATTTCTTATTTTTATGACTACGGCTCGATCTTATAAAAAAAGGGGGATTCATGCTCCCAAAGGAATACAATCCATTGTAGAACCTATATTTATGTTTATACGAGATGAGGCTATCTATAATAATCTCGGAAAAAAATATGGGAAAAAATTTCTACCTTATTTGATGTGTCTATTCTTTTTTATTGCATTCAATAATTTATCTGGCTTGATTCCCATTTTTCCCTTTGGAGCCAATTTGATGGGAAATATAAGCGTGACCTTGGTTTTAGCCCTTTTTACGTTTTTTCTTATTTTGGCTAATTCTGGAAAAGAATATTGGAGACATATTTTCAATACACCTGGAGTGCCTTGGTGGATGAAATTTCCTATTCCGCTAATGCCCATCATTGAATTTATGGAAATTTTCACTAAACCTTTTATACTTATGATTCGGCTTTTTGCCAACATTACTGCAGGGCATGTGGTTATATTGGGTTTTGTTTGTATTATTTTTATTTTTGGAGATATGTCAAGTTTTCTAGGCTATGCTTTATCACCTGTAAGTATTCTATTTTCATTATTTGTCAATGCCTTAGAAATTTTAGTTGCTTTTATTCAAGCTTATATATTTACTTTTTTAACCTCTATGTATTTGGCTGGAGCCTTAGGGTATCAAGCCAATGAAGACACAGAACATTTATCATAAATTAAAAAAATATACAATTATGTTAACATTAGGAGTTATTTTAGACGCTACCAATAGTGTAGCTCCCCTTCTTACCGATTTGAGTGCACTTGCAACCGTAGGTGGTGCCATAGGTGCTGGACTTGCCGCTATTGGTGCTGGCATTGGTATTGGTGCTATTGGAAAAGGCGCGGTAGATGCTACTGCTCGTCAACCTGAAGCCGCTAGTGACATTCGTACAAACATGATTTTGACAGCCGCTTTTGTTGAAGGGGTTGCATTATTTGCAGTAGTAGTTTGTTTGTTAGCCGTAGTAATGTAATACCATGGAATTAGTTACACCCGGACTCGGCTTATTGTTTTGGACCTGTCTAATTTTTCTAATTCTCTTTTTTCTTTTGAAAAAGTTTGCGTTTCCTTCCATCGTAAAAATTTTGGAAGAAAGGGAAGATGGTATAGAGAATGCGCTATTACAAGCAGAAATTGCAAGAAAAAGTCTAGAAGAATTAAATGCAAAAAATGAAGTTTTACTCAAAGAAGCTAAAGAAGAAAGAGATATTCTTTTGCGTGAAGCTCATAATTTGCACCTTCGTATGCTCGAAGAGGCAAAAGAAAAAAGCAAAGCCGACTACGATGCACTTATGTTAAGTGCACGTGAGGATATACTATTGGAAAAACAAGCCGCCATTGCGGATATTAAAAATGAAGTTTCTGCCATGGCTCTTGATATGTCGAAAAAAATATTAGAAGCCAATTTTGAAGACTCCAAAAATCAGCAAGAATATGCCGATCGTTTGCTTTCTAAAATTCATATTAATCCCTAGATTATGGCAAGTAGTAAAGCAAATATACGATATGCACGCGCTTTGTTTAATTTTGGAAAAGAACAAAATGTGAACGATACACTCTATACGGATATGCAATTTGTAATTGATACAACTGCAAAAAATAGAGAATTTAAACATTTTTTAAGTAATCCAACCATTCATATCAAGCATAAAATAGGTGTAGTAAACGAAATTTTCACAGATAGAGTACATCCTATTTCTATTAATTTTATGCTTTTATTATTAAAAAAAAGCAGAGAAGCAAACCTTGTTCAAATAGCTCGCCAATTTGTAACTTTATATAGACGAGATAACAAAATATCGCGTGCTGTAGTTAGAACACCACAAATTGCAAGCGAATTGTTTTTGAAAAAGTTAAGAAGCAAATTGGAAGCACAAACGCATAGCAAAATAGAATTGGTTAATAAAATAGCTCCTTCTTTAATTGGAGGCTTTACTTTACAAATACACGATCTATTTTTAGATTTAAGTATTGCTGGCGAACTTAATAAACTCAAAAAAGAAATGCACCAAACTGCATATACAAAAAAATTATAATTATGGCAGAAATAAAAGCATCAGAAATATCAGCAATTCTTAAAAGACAATTAGCTGGCATTGATCTGGACACAAGTATAGATGAAGTGGGAACTGTTTTAGATGCTGGAGATGGAATTGCTCGAATCTATGGAATGCAAAATGTTCAATCGGGTGAATTAGTTGAATTTTTATCCAATGGACTTGAAGGCATTGTATTTAATTTAGAAGAAGATAATGTCGGCATTGTATTGTTGGGAGATGGCAAAAATGTAAAAGAAGGCGATAAAGTAAAACGCACCAAGCAAATTGCCGCTATTCCCGTGGGCGAAAAGATTATTGGAAGAGTTGTTAATACCTTAGGAACCGTCATTGATGGGAAAGGAGAAATCGAAGGTCCTTTATTAGAAATGCCTTTGGAAAGAAAAGCACCTGGCGTTATCTTTCGTCAACCTGTATCAGAACCTCTACAAACAGGACTTAAAGCCATTGACGCAATGGTTCCCATAGGACGCGGACAAAGAGAATTACTTATTGGAGATAGACAAACTGGCAAAACAGCCATTGCTATTGATACCATTATCAATCAAAAGGAATTCTTTGAAAGTGGAAATCCAGTGTATTGTATTTACGTTGCCATTGGCCAAAAAGGATCTACGGTGGCTCATACAGTAAAGATTTTGGAAGAAAGTGGCGCTATGAATTATACCGTTGTAGTTGCCGCTACTGCTTCCGATCCTGCGGCTATGCAATTTTATGCTCCTTTTGCAGGAGCTGCTATTGGCGAATATTTTAGAGATACGGGCCGTTCGGCTTTAGTTATTTATGATGATTTATCAAAACAGGCCGTAGCATACCGTGAAGTGTCTTTACTGCTTCGTCGTCCACCAGGACGTGAAGCCTATCCAGGAGATGTGTTTTATTTACACTCTCGTTTACTTGAAAGAGCAGCAAAAATCATCAAATCCGATAAAATTGCGGCTCAGATGAACGACCTACCTATTGGACTCAAAGATTTAGTTAAAGGAGGAGGTTCCTTAACGGCTTTGCCTATCATCGAAACCCAAGAAGGGGATGTATCTGCATATATTCCTACCAATGTAATTTCTATTACCGATGGTCAAATTTTCTTGGAAATGAATTTATTTAATTCTGGGGTTCGTCCCGCCATCAACGTAGGTATTTCGGTATCTCGTGTGGGCGGAAGTGCTCAAATTAAATCCATGAAAAAAGTGGCAGGAACGCTCAAATTAGATCAAGCCCAATATCGAGAATTAGAAGCTTTTTCAAAATTCGGATCCGATCTAGATGCCGCTACCAAGGCTACATTGGATAAAGGAGCTCGAAATGTAGAATTACTAAAACAAGCCCAATATTCTCCCATGAAAGTAGAGGAACAGGTAGCTATGATTTTTTGTGGAGCCAATGGCTTGTTACAAAAACTTCCTTTAGATAAAGTCCGTGATTTTGAAATTGATTTCTTACGAACCTTACATACGGAACATAGTGATATTTTAGCTTCAATTAAAACGCAAGTTTTGGATGAGGAACGCTCGCAAAAGCTCAAAAATATTGCCAAAGAAGTAATTGATAAATTCATTTAAGTTATGGCAAGCCTCAAAGACATCAAAATTCGGATTGATTCTGTACGTTCTACGCAACAGTTGACTTCAGCTATGAAAATGGTGTCAGCATCGAAACTACGTAGAGCACAATTAGCGCAGAACACATTAAAAGACGTCGCGGATAAGTTGGGTCAAATTGTACGTAATATTTATGCTGGCTTTGAAAATAATAAACTTCAATTTTTCTTTAAAGATAGAGATAAAATTAGTCATGCCCTCATTGTAGTAATTACATCTGATAAAGGTTTATGCGGTTCTTTTAATGGAACTGTTATTAAAGCTGCTGTCAATTTGATAGAAACGGAATATAAAGAATTAGCTTTGGAAAATAAGGTAGAGGTGCTTTGCTTGGGAAAAAAGGGTTTGGAATTTTTTAGCAAAAAACCTTATAAAATACATCCTTTGTCAAACACTCCTTTGGATCACCTTACTTATAAATTAATTTTTCCTATTGCACAGTCTGTAGTGAGAGCATATACAAAAGGGGTTTATGATCGTGTTGAATTTATCTATCATCGGCCTATCAATGCCGCCACACAACAGTTGCATATTCAACGTTTTTTACCTCTGACCAAAGTGGCTGAGATTGGTGAAATACAAAACAATGAATTGGTAATTGATCAACTTCCTCCAGATGCCATCTTTTTACCTAATAAAGGAGATGTAATTGTACAATTAGTACCAGGCTTATTTAAAGTATATTTTTACTATATGCTTTTGGAGGCAGCTACGGCTGAACATGGAGCTCGGATGACCGCAATGCACAAGGCCAGCGACAATGCGATGCAATTGTTGAAAGTTTTGAATATGGACTACAATAAAAAACGTCAAAGTGCTATTACAAACGAATTGATGGAAATTGTGAGTGGAGCGGAAGCATTGAATAATCAATAGCATCAACTATTTTTTTTGAAAAAACGCTTAATTTTTATAAATCTAATTTTATTTAAAATTACTTACGCATGAAAAAAATGAAAATTACTTTAGTTAGCTGCTTTGTTTTAGTGTCCGTATTTAGCTATGGGCAAACATTTACCTTAAGTAGCAAAAATTTAGGAGGTCAAGCAACTCTCAAGGAAGTATTTGATGGATTTGGATGCACGGGTAAAAATATTTCGCCTCAATTAAGTTGGACAAATGCACCTCTAGGAACTAAAAGTTTTGCCATCACTATGTACGACCCTGATGCTCCTTCGGGTAGTGGATGGTGGCATTGGCTTATGTTTGATATTCCTGCCAATGTAAACAATCTAAACGCGGATGCAGGCAATATAAATAAACACCTATTTCCCGAAAAAGCAATTCAAAGTGTTACGGATTTTGGTAGTTTTGGATACGGAGGTCCCTGCCCTCCTATTGGCGATGAGGCTCATAAATACATTATTACCATATATGCACTTAAAGTAGAAAGTTTGGGCTTAGATAAAAATGCCATGCCTGCGGCTGTGGGATTTAATCTTTGGAACAATACAATTGAAAAAGCAAGTATCGTTCTATATTACGGCAGATAATCTATTACGATAAATAAATTAGATCGGCTTCTATTTCTATAAGCAAGTCATCTCTGCAAATATCGGCCGTTAGCATATTGATATTTGTTGTTGGATACATTGCTTGAATATTTTTTTCAAGAGTGAGAGTGTATTGTAAAGGTTTCACATATACTCTCACTCTTTTGTATTCCATTGTTTTCCCTATAAAATCTTGAAAATTTTGTTTAATATTATTCTGCTGACAAAGTTCGTGGATAAAACAAATCGTATTTTTGGCTTGCGCAAGTACATTCTCTTTATCAATCGTATCTTGCCCTTTGATGGATGCAGTGCCTGATACATATAATTCGGCATTGTCATTACCGCCTAATAAACGGGCCCGTTCAAAAAGAGGTGTTTTTTTAGGATGGGTGTCTAAGCTTTCCCCTACCAGTACATTTTGTTCATAACCATGGGCATTTTTTTGAATAGGACTTTGAATAGGTATATTTCTTGCACTATTTTTTACCGCAATCACATCGATGATAATACCTTGATTAGCCATACCAATCCCTGTTGCTGCAGGATAGCTTTGTTCTTGTTTGTTGTTTTTATAATACAAATCTCTAACCTCATTAAATACTTGATAATTTTGCAAATGTTTACCTCCTTCTGCATTCTCTCCTAAAATATCTCCTATATAATTCCATTGACGAACGATATCATCAAAAGTAAAACCTGTAATTTCTAATATTGATTTCAATTGTTCAAATGCAATGGTGGCAGAAACATTTGTTTGTGTATCCCCTCCATAGAGACCACTCGTCCATAATTCTTGATACTCGTTTTTTGACAGCAATACATATAAAACACCCTCAACCTGACCATTTACTCGCAGCACCTCAGATACGGGCGTAAATTCGACGATTTCGGCGCTTAAATAGGCATGGTTACAAGGAGCTTGACAAACTAGAGTCAAGGCAGGAAGTTGTTCTTTGAAATGTTTTCGTAGAAAATTGCACCATCTAAGATAGATATTGGGCAAAGTATCCCCTTCAAGGATAGAAGCAAGAGAAATATGAATTTTTACTATCTGTTTTTTGTCTGCAATCTTTTGTAATACAAAATCCATCGCTTGTGACTCTTCTTGTATATAAAGAGGCGTATCAAATAGAGTGTAACTCTTAGGTATCATAGGATTGAAGATAATGTGGTTTAGATACAAAAATACAAAAAATAGATTGATTTAACTAATACATACTTTGACAAATTGCATTGCTAGATTCTAACACCAAATGCAATTTTTTATGTAAAGGTATTATAAAATAATTTAAGTGGTGTTTGATAGTTTAAAATTTTCCTTGGTCTTCGATTGAATTTGTATTGCATCTCTTTAATCTACTGACCGTTGGAATCATTAAATGACGTTTTTTTAGAGATACATTGTCTAATTAATTTGTTTTATTTTTCAATTAGAATTTACATGACAAATTGCATTTACTATTAAAGTGTATATACAAAAAAAGGTGTCCCCGAAGAGACACCTTTTCAAAAGAAAACCAAAACCAAAACTATTTTTTTATAAAACGTTTTACCGCTATATTTTTATTGGAAATAATACGTATAACATAACTTCCCGAACTTAAATCAGCAATAGAAATTTGCTCTCTATCCTTAGTTGTGCGATTTGTTTTTATCATACTGCCATATATATTATATATTTCATAGGTGGCATTTTGATTCAAACCTTCTAAAAATATATAATTTTGTGCAGGATTAGGATAGATGTTAATCTGATCTGCAAAATCATTTTTTTCGATACCTACGGGGATAAACCCAATTTCACTCATTTTAGATTCTCCAGATTCATACAAAGCAACTACACCCGCTTTGTGATTTTCTGGATTGGTAATATTCGTGAAAACATATTCGTTAGTTTGTGTTTGTGCCACTTCAGTTCCATCCAAATATACTTTAAAACCTTTAATTGGAGATTCTCCTGGTTTTTCATTACCTATGAAAATTTCATCAATCATAAGCATAAACATATCATTAGAAATATAACGAATAGCTACATATTTAACATTTCCAGGAATTGTATAACTGTATTCGCTCCATGTGGTAGGCACAAATAAAGCGTTTCCTTCTTGTATCCACACAAAGTCGGAAGGATCTTTCCCATTGACCGAATAACCCACTTGAATTTGTTCCAAACCTTTTACAGCCGAAAACGTTTTAGCAAAGAAACTAAATGTAAATTCATTTGTATAATGTAATTCTGGAGAAAGTAACCAATCATCATTTTGTCCTAAGGAAGTAGAAAAACCTGCCAAGAATTTTTTGCCTCTATAAGGAAATGCGACTTCGTTTGTTAATGGAGGATTGGTTTGACTCGGATTAAAAATGATATATGCCATTTCTTGACCTTGGTTTTTAAAACTAACGCCTTGAATTCCATAGGTTTTTAAGTTGTCTGCATCTATATATGACCAACCTAATTTACCTCCTGAATTAATAGTGAAGTCGGAGTGACTTTCAAAACCTTCTACAATATCTTTTTTGTCATTCCAAGTAAACTTATACGTATTGGCTTGCAAATCATCGGGAGTTACTTGTAAGGCGTATGGTTTTTTCTTATCTTGTTTCAAGACCACCGCCATCGTATAATTGGATTCCGTAGTAAATAAGCCCGTGGTATCTAAGGTTTCATAGCCTAATTTTGAAAGATGAATTTTATATTTACCTTTCCATATTTGAGAAATCGATAGTTTACCGTTTGCATCTAAAATACCTGTATACACATGTGCTGGATTATTATCAAAATTGGTTAAATTTACTTGCGCTCCTTCAATTTTACCATTTTGAATATTTGTAGACCCTTCAATAGTAAGCGTTGTCATCATATCCTTATGTATAATTTGAGAATATGCAGGTTCGGATGTCAAATTTTCGCCATAAATCGATTGGATCGCATAGTAATAGCTGCCTTGAGGAAGACTAGTAAATGTATTATCAATATAGGATTTGTCGGAGATTGCAGTTTGATTCAACAAGGTCCACGCATCCATTTGTTCTTTTTGAGTTTCACTAAAACGATAAATAGCATACTTAGGGGCAGCAACTTTCGATGGAGCGCTCATTCTGAAGTCGGAGGCAATTTTAGAACTTGGTGTATAGGCCCTGTCAAAAACATTTTCAAGTAAATCTTGTTGTTCGGTCGTTGTCAATTTCATTTCGGGGATATATGTAGAAGGCTCTGCACCAGGATGCAATTGCACTTTTTCGCCTTGTGTAAACACGTTTGCTCTAATTAAAAAGCAAAAAGGAACCACATTAGAAATTGTTTGAACCACACCCCAAACTCCATTAGCCGAATAATAATTTGTTTGATTATTTGCATTAGGACCTTTGGTATCGCCACCTACCAAATTATTATAATTTTCTGCTTCAGTAACAGGGAAATGAACCATTACATAAAAAGTACCTTTATATGGAAAATAATCCAAAGGAATATTGATCCAATTTTCAGAAGGTAAATAGAAGGCTTCACTTGTAGCCACTATTTTGCGATGTGCATCAAAAATATCAACCGTCACTTTCCTTTTTCCTAAATCACCTGCTTCCAAGGCCGCATGTTTTGCACCAAAAATATCGACACTTTCAAGTATGCCTGAATCGGAAACCGCAAACATAGAACCAAACCAACCTTCTTTTTCGGGACGAGTACCATAAGCAGTAGATGCAATGCCATTATCGTAAATTAAACGAGTAAAATTCATATCCGCAGTTTCTTTCCATGAAAGTTCTACTGATTTATTTTCTTGCATTTGCGCATTGACATAAACCGTAGAATACGGAATTTGCATTAATTTAATAGTTGGTAAAATTGTATCATTGGCATTGAAACTCAAATCACTCACATACGTTGTAAACCGATCTTTGCGTATTGTCAATTCGTATTTTTTGTCTGTATACACTTTCTCTATACTGAAAGTTCCATCCTCAAGTGTAGAACTATGATATGTATCATAACCTGTAAGATCAATCGTTGCTCCCTCAATAGCAAGCCCTTCGGCATCTACGACTTTACCTGAAATAATAGCTCGAGGAGTTTCATTAATAATAATATCTTGAATGCTTGTATTTCCATTGGAAGCAACAACATTAGCCACTTCTTTGGTAACATAACTATACTTGCTACACTCTAAAATATAAGTGGCTGGATTTAATGAAGGGAAAGCATATTCTCCTTTAGGATTGGTTACAGCAACAAAACTTGTGCCTTTAATTTTTACCACCACACTATCAACGGGAAGCCCTTTGCAACTAATTGTTCCCTTAATTGCAGCGGCTCCTTTTACATCCATTGCAAATAGAATAGAAGGATAAAATGATTGCGCTTTTATTTCTGAATTTTTTTCATTAAACACGTCTGTAAAACTGCCATAATGTAGGGTCCGATAATCATTCTTTAAGTCGTACAATATGCTAAAAGCATCCGCAATGGTGTAATTATATTGACTCATTGGGTGTTCAAATCTCACGATCAAATTTCCTCCTTTATAATCAAAAGTTGAATCCAAAGCTATGGTAATTTCATTTTTCCCGCTTGGAAAAGTAAAAATACCATCGTATACTTTTTTCATTTGTGCAACAGGAATCCACCCCCCTGCAAGATCCGAATTATTTGTTTCTACTACATGGATGATGATATGTTCATTTGAAATTTCATTTTGAAAACTATTGTAATACCTAAGTGCGGTAATTTTTCCTTTAGCCAAATTAATTTCAGATGCTTTGTAAATACTTTGGGTCACACTATGTGGATAGAAAAAACAAACAGGCACAAACATCGTAGTTAAATCGGCTAAATTTTTAATCTCGGTGGTCACCGTTGATTGGGATTGCACATTAACTATATAGGGTTTACTTTTATCATTTTGTGTATTACCATCCCCAGCTAATTCTACAGAAACGCCCAAAGGAGTTGAACCTACAGTTTGCGGAGTCCAAGTAAATGTAAGGTGCATTGTATCGCCTGAAGCTAAACTCCGATTGATTGAAGTGCTCTTCACAATATTATTGGCAGTTCCTGCAAATAAATTTACCTTGAAATTAGTTTGAGTTTCCAATCCTTCATTTTTTACAACCACTTCATAAGGATATGCCGTACCTAGCAAAGGAAGAACTTCTCCTTTGAGAGTAAGACCTGCCATATCATTAGGAGCCAATTGTACGCAAGAAATATCGGCTTCCCAAGCCGTTCCCCCATTTGCAGGATCGGAAATAAACGCAAAACTAAGTGCTCCTGAAGTATTTTCGGTACTAGCTTGTAATTTGCGAAGAATAGAAGGTATATTTTGACCTGCAAATGGAGAACCTTTAATTTGTTTAGACTCCATATTGGGTCCATCAAAAACATATAATTCATCGGCTGATCCTACATTGATATTGATGTCCATTTTTTTAAAATCTACTTGTATACGCCTTCCTGTTTCTGGATTTTCTGGAGCAATGGTAAATAAATAGGCTTCATTATCTTTATAGGTGGCATTGGGCCCCTCTGGACCATAAAACTTTCCACTGCAAGTTACAATTTTACCTGTTCCCATGTAAATATCGCCATTCGTATATAGGTAAATTGGATTTGATTTAGCCTTAACCCCTTGTCCATCCTCCGTAGAAGGCGTAATTTCATAATAATATCGTTGTTTGACCGTAATTGTGTTGTCGATAAAGGAATTTCCTTTGTGTGCAGCAGCCACGGTATTATTACCTGGTTGACGTACAATTTTAAAACGTAAACTGGCCGTATCAACCAATCCTAAATGTTCTCCATAAAGTGCATTTTCCCAAGTAAGATAACCATCGTTTCCTTTAGGAACTAATACGATCGATTTAACTGCAGCAGGAATATCTTTACCTGAGAAACTATTTACAGATGAAGGATACCCTATTTTTGTGTTCATTGTAGCTAAAATCTTGTAAGTATGCGATCCTTTAGGTACATTCTCATCCGTCCAACTGAGTAAAGCTCCTATACTAGGATTGGGAATGGTTTTTAGTAAACTATTATCGCGATATATTTGAATTGAACTAAGCTGTGTAAGGGCATTGCCATCTATACAATACGAAGGATTGGTCCAATCTAATTTAATGTTAAATTGACTTCCACTAGCTATGGGGGTTGCCATTAAATCTATCACGGCATCAGGCGCTGTGATATCATATTTATTCGAGAATAACCATTTGATAGAATTATGCAATAAGCGATGTCCATCTCCATAAATATACGATCCCACTCCCGCTATAAGATTTAAAGAAATAGGTTGCATATTAACCGCAACTATATTTTTGTATACACTCACAATAGGCGCTTTGGTTTCTTCAAAATAAGCCAAGGTAAGTGCATCTTCTCTTGCTTCGACTAGATACGTTGCAGCAACCACATTTACGGCCTTCACTTTGTCCATGATAGGATGTTCGGGATGTGACACTTCACCCATATTGGTAAAGCCTGACACCACCTGTGCTACGGGTTTAAAAGGAGACATCTCTTCGGTTATATACGCTCCACCCAAAAGACCTAGTTTCGTAGTTGTATTCATATCTTGAAGGTTCATACATTCCAATAAATATCCCCCTCCCTTGATATACGCAGCCAATAAATTACTTATTTGAGTTCCTGTAACATTAACCGTTTCTCGGTCCCAATTCGTAAAATTATAAATCCAAACTACATCATAGTTGAGAAGTTTTTCTGTAGTAAGTGTTTTTAAATCCATCGTATAGGTATACTCTACACCTCCAAATTCTTCCATAATTTCTCTCAACGCTTTAGGATGTAATCTATCAAAGTGTTCGGTGGTAGAAAGAACTAAACATCGAATTGTACGCCCCTGCCCAGCCTTTGCTCGGAGTTGCGAAGTTTTTGCATCCATTGCCTTCAAAGAAGTCAATGAAAACGTAGTCGTTGGGGCCTTGTCTAGAGATAGATTTGGTTGGAAATTCGATTTCTCTACTCTATTGATCTTCTCCAATTTTTCACCAGAAAACATTGAGCTCGCATTCAATTGCCATAAGCAACAGAAAACGAATAAAGAAGATATGAAAATATTTTTCTTCATCTGTAAATATATTTTTTAATTTATGCTATTTTATAATAATTTTTTGTGTTTTTATTCCCTTATCAGAGATGAAACGAAGTATATACATCCCTACGGTTGGCATTTTAGCTATTTCAATATGTGTACTATGCGTTGCGCCCAGTGTTTTGACTACTTGCCCAGCCACATTTACTACTTCTATACTTTGAAAATAGGTTTGTGCTGGATTCTCAATAATCACTCCTCCATTATTTGAGTAAATACGAAAACCATCATTTTGATTGTTTTCGATACTTAGGGGATCTGTTACGAATGAGGATTTTGCCCAAACACTAGTATCATTAGCCGCACAAATAGCTCTAACAGCCCAAATATACAAATGTTTAGGAGTTAAACTGTCTGCTCTAAATGTAGTAGAATTACCAGACAAAATTGGATAAGTTGTCTCAGTGTCTGTATAAAAATAATATTGAAATTTCTTTGCATTACTTACCCACGAAAGTTGTACGGAGGTTGGGGAAAGATGTTCAGCGTTCAATGCCACAGGTTGGGAACAAGGAGCAATCAAGGTGGAAAAGCGCATTGGTTCCGTCCACTCACTTTGTTCCGTTTCATTACAGCTATTACGAACACTCCAAAGATATTCTGTATTCGCTTCTAAGGAAAGGCCTACTAAGCTATCCGCATTAGCAACTCGCTCGGTACGATAAAGCGTTTGTGCAACAGGTTTAAAACGCACTTCGAAATTTGTGCCTGTACTCGTCCATGAAAATGTAGCTTGATTGTAGCTAATATTAGAAGTTTGAGTTTCAGTAGGTGTTTCGCATACTATTTTAGCCGTACGGAAATTGGCACCACTCACCTCTTGGCTCTTTTCAAATACACAAACCGTTTGTACTTTCCATAGATATTCGGTATTAGGCATTAACCCATTAATACGATACGAAGTATCCTTAGTTTGAATCGATGTATATGGCAAATGCACACTATCCTTATTGCGATAACTCAAATTGAAACTATCCGCAGGAGCACTCCATTGTAGACGAACCGATTGCGTAGTAATATCTAGGGTTCTCAAATCGCTAGGAGCTTTACAAGTGTACACTTCTCTCAAATTCAAATCATCTACACTCACAATACCATTTCCACTTTGCACATAAACCGCAAAATAATAAATACCATTTACACTAGGAGTAAAACGTGATTTTATTTGTGTAAATTGTTTTTTTGACTTTTGCCCCTCTGTTTTGACAAGTTCAGTCATCGTATTTGTTCTTTCATTACCATAATTTAGACTGATCCGATTGATCGTTTCTTCCGAAGTCCAATATGCTGAAAATTCATATTCTTGTCCTGCCTTTAAATCAAAGGCGGGGGTATATAACCAATCGTTACTTGCAGCAAGAAAATAAACAAATTTAGTTCCCGTTCTAGCTCTTAAAACATCAGCGGTATCCGTTGTTATTCTCGTTCTGACATTAAATGTATTTGAACTTTGCATACAAAGAGGTAATTCATCATGCTTTACAATACTTTCAAAACTTTCATCATAAGGCATTGTTTCTATTCCGCAAAGCGTGGAAATTGTATCTATTTTAATCCAATCACTTTGATCTTTTGTAGAACAATAGGCACGAAGATGAACTGTATAATATCGATTGGCTTTTAAATTTGTAAATGTATACATTTTGTCTGTACTCTTTATATAAGGCATCAAAGCGGTATCCGTTTGACGTCCTTCCACTATGGAAAGATCCCATTGTGATTCGGAACCTACGGAAGTCCAACTTAGTTTAAAACTATTTGCACTTTGCTCTGAGAACTTAATTTGTGTTGGATTTGGACATATTGGCATGGTAGTAAACTTTTGAATTAAAGTCCAAGCACTCGTATCTCCTTCTGCACAAATAGTACGTATTTGAAATCCATATTGGGTTTCTGGAAGCAGATTGGAGAGTGTAATTGTATTTGTGTTTACCATTGTTATTTGTTGCTCTGCCTCAGAAAATCCATCCAAATTCACTTTTCCATAACGAATTTCACACTGTGGAGCTACATTTTTCTCCCAACTTAATTGAGCCGAATTTGCCATCACCGTATCCATGATGATAGATAAAGGACCTTGACAAGTAAGTACACGCTCTAGACTTATATCATCAATATTTAGACCCGTAGCGCCAAAATCAGGGGTAAGTGCATGTATTCCAAAATAAAAATCAGCATTGCTTTCAGGGGTGTATTCCACACTGTATTTTCGATAGGTGGTGGTAGAATCTTTCAAACTTATAGAGTCGCCTATACGCAACATCATTGCTTCCTTCGTTTGAGCAAGTCCTACTCTAGTTTCTATACTATATATATTCTTTTCACTCATTTTGGCCAAAGCTAACCAAAAAGATAAACGATATGTATGTCCTTTTTTCAAGGTAAATCCAGGAGTCCAAAGGTAATCGTCGTTTTTCAAATGATTACCTTCTGTAGCAACAAAACGAGCTGCTTTTGTACCTGAATGTGCAAAACAAGTTGCATTTTCGGTTATAAAAGTGCCCACGGGATGATTTGTCACATTGGATTCATCTGTAGTAAATCCCATACAATCTGGAAATTGATTTACTTCATTTATCCCTTCAAAATCGGTAGACCAAGGAAGTTCATTTTCGAGTAAAAGATTACAAGCCGTTTTTACATTTAAAATAATTGATCTACTAGTGTCCGCAAGACCACAATAGGCGGAGAGTCGAATTTCATAAGGCATATTCGCTTCCAAATGGGTCACTTGATAGGCAGTATCGGAAACTAAAACTTTTTGCAACACCGTAGAGGCATTGACAATTTCTATTATATATTGTTTTTCATTAGCAATAGGACTCCAATCTAATTTCAAAGCTTGATTTGTAATATCTAGCGCTTTAAATTGAACGGGCTTAGGACAACTTACAGGAATTTGTACTGAAACTGTTGACGACCAATTGGAGGTATCTGTTGGACAAGTCGCACGAATTTTAAAATGATAAATTGTATCGATCAATCCATTTATCTGCATAGTCTTTGCATTGGATACAAGAGTCTTTATTTGTGCTTTATTCATAAATTCAGCACCCATGGGAGCCATATCTTGTTGAATTTGCCATTGTGTGGCCGCGCCATAACTTTCCCATTGTAAAGTAATTGAATTGGAGGTAGTATCCGTAATTCTCACATTTTTAGGAAGCATGCAAAGTGTATCTGGAATTGGGCCTACATATATATCATCCAAAAAAGTAGGTTTGCCATCTGCTTGCCTATTTCGAGTACTGATCGCAATTTTAATTCCTGTAAATGCAGGATCAAGATGTGCACTTTGAAGAGCCCATAGATTACTCGTATTTACTGGCATTTTAGCGATTTGTGTATACTCCGACCCATTGGTAGTTCCCAAAACAATCAAATCACTTTTTACAGCATAACTTTCGACAGAGGCCTCATTTTTATAATAAAACGACAACATTGGATTTTTCAATTTTGTTAAATCCAAAAGAGGTGTACTAAGGGTGGAGGTTTTACTACCTGTATATTCAGGAGGTGAAACTATGGATTTACTACCTCTATGAGCCATGGTATCCACTTGCATCCAAGTTTTTTCATCGGTACGATTGGATTCAAGTTTCCAATTTTTTGAAGGAAAAGCAGCTTCAAAATCTTCGTTTACCAAATCAATAGCCGACACGGCCTCTGGATCTTGTCCTATATACAAATCGTCAACCAAAGCCCAAGAAACTGAGCCTCTAGAAGGAATATATGCTTGTATTTTCACATACTTTACAGTATTATCAAGTGTATATTTGCATAGTTTCCAATCTGTTGGAGCGATAGGATCTCCCAATTGCGTATACTCAATCCCATCGGTAGATGTATACAATTTAAGTTGCACTCTTTTTCTGCTCCCAGCATTAGACCAATACCAAAATTTAAGTATCGGTTGTGAACAAGCGGAAAGATCTAATTGAGGCGTAATTAGAGCCGTAGCATCAGATGCAATACTAGTCGTTGGAGCATAAGTTGCCGCATAACTACCTTCTTTGACAGAGCCTGGAGCTACCGTCGATGATAGTACGCCATTGGTTTGTTTCCAACTATTTCCATTGGGACTTTCTTCCAAGGTCCATGAAGCAGGAGGCACGGCCGTTTCGAAGCCTTCAGTAATTGATTTTACTTGTCCTTGAACTAGATTACATCCAAGCAGGATCCCAAGAACACTAATACATAATTTTTTCATCATCGTCGACATTATAATATAAGAATTAATAAAATTATTTTTTTTATCAATCACAAAACTATATTTAATTTTGACAAACGACTAAATAAATGCCCCTTTAATGCCCCTTCAAAAACAATAAAACGCCCCTTCAATGCCCCTTCAAAAAATAACAAAAGCATTAAAATCAGAACTTTAATGCTTTTTAATTATTTTCACGCTAATTTCAAGAAGGTGAAAAATTATAATTTATTTAAAAATTAAATGGAAGAATTATTTAACCACCTCCACTCTCACCATATTAAACGCATCTTGTTTACGATAGGGAATATGCCCTACATAAACAGCTGTATCATTGACTTCTATGATTTTATGGGAAATTAAAATTTGATTTGCATACGCAACCGCTTCACTGGTTCGTTCTACTATGGGCATTAGAAACACTTCCACCCCCCAAGCCAATGCAAGAGAACGATGTAAGGATGCATTGGTAGTAAAAACAATTATTTTAGTAAACGGCCTAAAAGAAGCCAATTTCATTACAGGTTTGCGCAAATCGGTAAAAATAACAATCACAGTTGCTTTGGTTTGATCCGCCATTTTGGTAGCCGTATAACAAATTGTATCCGAAAGAAAAAATTCATCTTCCGCTTGTGGTTTTTGTTTGGGTTTAAAACGATGCCCATTATTTTCGGTCCATTTTATAATACTCTGCATTGCTTGCACACTTTCAACGGGAAAATTGCCCATGGAGGTTTCCCCACTAAGCATCACAGCATCGGCTCCATCCAAAATGGCATTGGCCACATCGTTTGCTTCAGCTCGTGTGGGTACAAAATTTGAAATCATGCTTTCAAGCATTTGTGTAGCCACAATTACAGGACGTGCCTTGGCAACACATTCTCGAATAATCTTTTTTTGGATTATAGGTACCATTTCAAAAGAAACTTCCACCCCTAAATCACCTCTTGCGACCATAATCCCATCCGAAGCATCAATAATAGCCGACAAACAATCCAAAGCTTCTGGTTTTTCTATTTTTGCCAATATACGGGTAGTATCTCTTTTGCCTTGTTCCGCTACAAATTCTTTAAGTTCTATCACATCCGATTCATTCCGTACAAAAGAAAGTCCCAACCAATCCACATCCATTGCCAATGCAAATTTGGCATCCTCAATATCTTTATCGGTCAAACTAGGTAAATTTACACGTGTATTTGGCAAATTTACACCTTTTTTGGACGATAAAATTCCCCCATTTTCAACTAGGGTTTCCACTTTATCTACACCATTGGTCTGTGTGACTTTCAATCTTAATTTTCCATCATCAATCAACACCAAATCACCAATTTTAACAGTTTTAGGGAAATCGACATAACTCATATAGGCTTGTGTGGAATCGCCCACACAGGGGCAACTCACAAAAGTAAATTTCTGTCCATTTTCTAATAAAACGCCATTATTCAACATCTCCCCCACCCTTAATTTTGGACCTTGTAGATCACATAAAATAGCTATTTGATATCCGTTTTCAAAGGATAAACGTCTGATTTTTTCAATAATTTGAGTATGTTCCTTATGCGTGCCATGCGACAAATTAATTCTACACACATCTACGCCTGCTTTAAAAAGTTGGAGTAGAATCTCCTCTGTTGTAGTAGCAGGCCCCATTGTAGCCACTATTTTAGCTTGAGAAAGAGGAGAATGATCCATGATTACCATATTATTATTTATTGAATATTTAAAAGATAAGGCAAACGAGCTTGTACACCTTTTGATTTTTGAAGTTGTTTTACCACTTGATAGACTTCTTTATATTCACCCAATTCGGATTCGATAGTATGCGCTTTGGCTTCGCCAAAAGTTTCCATCAATTGAGAGAATGAATCTTTTTGTTTTGGATATTCTTTAATGCGATATTGATCCAATTTGACCATTTTGGCAGCTTGAGCAATAGCATATTGTAAACCTCCAAATTCATCAACCAAACCGATACGTTTGGCATCAATGCCCGACCAAACTCGCCCTTGTGCAATTGAATCCACTTGAGCTAAAGTCATATTACGCCCTTTGGCTACTTTACCTATAAAATTAGCATATATTTTTTCAATATTTTTTTGCATAACCATTTTTTCATACGCACTCATGGGACGTACTCCACTGATAAAACCTGCATTTTTGTTGGTAACTACACGATCAAAGTTCAATCCCACTTTGTCGGTAAGCAATTTTTGTGCATTGGGAATAACTCCAAACACCCCAATTGAACCCGTCAATGTAGTTGGATCGGCAATAATTTTAGTACATCCACAAGAAATATAATATCCACCAGATGCAGCATAATTTCCATAAGAAGCAATCACTGGTTTTTTGTTTTTTGCCAAAAGCACTTCATTATAAATAAGTTCCGAAGTCAATACTGAACCTCCAGGAGAATTGACTCTCAATACAATTGCTTTTACATCTTCATCTTCAACTGCTTGACGAATTGCTTTACTTATATTTTCCGTACCAATTTCATTATCGGTACCCTTGCCAACCCCTATTTCACCTTGCGCATAGATAACGGCTATTTTATTTTCAGTTTTGATGGTTTCTTTTTCAGTTTTTATATATTTGGTCAAAGCTACAAGATTCAAATCTTTTTCTTTATCTACCCCGACTTTACGCATCAAAATATCAATAACATTTTGACGAATTACTAATGTATCCACCATTTTAGTTCTAAGTGCATCCTCAGGGAATAGAGCAAGTAAACTGTCGGCGATCGTATTCAATTGTGTAATACTTATTTTTCGATCCGTGGCAATATCTTGCAACAGACTATTCCATACCGATTGCGATAATATGCTAAGTTGTTCCCGATTGGCGGGACTAATTTTTGTATCCAAATAGGGTTCTACGGCACTTTTGAACTTTCCATGACGAACCACTTGCATTTCAACACCCAATTTATCCAAAAGATTTTTAAACAAGGTTACTTGAAGTTCTAGACCTTGAAAATCAATACTTCCTTCTCTGTGTAAAAACACTTTATCCGCAACGGAGGCTATATAGTAAGCACTTTGTCCATACATTTCAGAATACGCATAAATAAATTTTCCAGAAGTTTTAAAATCACGTAAGGCGTTTCTAATTTCTTGTGCTGTGGCGGTACCTGCTTGACATCCACCTAAATTAAGATAAATACCTTTGATATTATCATCCTTTTTTGCTTTTGCAATATAAGTCAAAATATCATTTAAGCCGATACTTTGATCCATTTTCATCGACATAAAATTGATGTTTTCAAAAGGATTTGTATTTGCTCTATCGGGGATAACTTGATCTAAAGTTAATTCCAAAATACTATTAGGCTTAATGGAAACCTCGGGATCAGACGATAAACTTGCGATTAGAGACAAACCAACAATAAACATAATCAGCGCAAGTAAAATATAGCCTAACATGGAGGCAAATACTATTTTAAAGAAATTTTTCATATATAAATAAGTTTTAAGTTCTATATTTTATAAAATTTATAAAAACGTATTGAAGTTTTTTGGTACACATTTTATCTTGTTTGTTTTATACAAAAAACTTTAGCAACACCAAGAAACAAAGATACAACATTTTTTTTAAAATTTTATTCTTTGCTCAAACACTCTAAATCAAAATTCGACAAATACACCTTAAAATTTTGATTAATATATTTTAAATTCAGTTTTTTATAAAACCCACTACTTATTTACAATAAATAATGTACTTTTGCATTCTTATTTTTGTAAATATACCAGCGAGTAAAAATATTTAGGAATGAAAAATATTGCATATATTTTATTAGGGAGCAATTTGGGTGATAGTCGCACTATCTGTGAACAAGCATGCTTAGCCATTTCAAATCAAATTGGAAACATTCTAAAAAAATCAAATTTTCATATTTCTGAAGCTTGGGGGTTTAAAGCCGATACTTTATTTTATAATCAAGTTATAGAAATAGAAACTCAACTACTTCCGCAAACACTTTTACAGCAACTACTTGCTATTGAAACCGATTTTGGACGCACTCGCTCACAAGCTAAAGGATACCAATCACGTACCCTCGATTTAGATATTCTTTTTTACAATCAAGAAATTATTTGTACGGAAAATCTATCCATTCCACATCCATTATTGCATAAGCGACTTTTCACTCTCATTCCTTTGGCTGAAATTAGTCCCAACCTACAACATCCCATTTTACATAAAACAATTAAGAATTTGCTTGAAGAGTGTAAATAATATATTTTGCGAACTTACTTTTTTTTTCTACATTTGCCACACATTTAAAATATTAATAATACAAACAATCAAAACCAAAATTATGAAAAAACAACTTCTATTTGCAATTTGTGCATTCTTTCTATGCACAAATGTTTTTGCACAAGCAAAATTGCATATTCTTAGAGATTTTATGGGCGGTTCCATTTTTGGCATTTCCTCAAACGGAAAATATGCAACGGGCGGAATCGAAGAAACCGTAGGCTTTCGTTACGACATTAAAAACGAAACTTGGATTGCTTTTGCTCATGAGAATACACCCTCTGGAGCAGGTACTGGTTATGGAGTAAGCAACAACGGACTCGTAATTGGCATTGGATCCGACTCCACTTTTCGACCTGTTTTACAATCGGGATTTATTTGGACCGACGACAGTGCATATACTTTTTTAGGTGTTCGACCTGGTGCAAATCCTGCACCTGTAGTTGGTAGTTTGGCTTATGGAGTTACGGCTGATGCCAAATATATTGTAGGTTCAACACCCGTATTACTTAGCGAACTTAGTCATGGAAACCCCGCCGTGTACAATATTGCTTGCGTATGGAATAACAATCCTGGCAAACTTACCATTGACCCTTTAGCTGAAAACAATCCGTATGGTATGGGCTCACGCGCAGAATCGATTTCAGATAATGGAAAAGTAATTGCAGGGCATATCAGTACTAATACAGCTGAAGAGATTGCCATTTGGATTAATCGAAAAAGCCCTATCATGCTTGGATTTGATGATTTAAAAGATGTGCGTGGATACGGAATGAACGTAAGTCCTAATGCACGTTTTGTGACGGGTTATTACGAAACTGGAGTTAGTTTTTTGTGGGATGCTTTTCATCAAGATACCATTCTTAGAATTGACAGTCCTGCTACCGCGTATATGGCAAATGGTGTTTCTAGTGGCGGTACTATTGTTGGTTTTCAATGTGGATTTCAAGCTCCCGAAATACCTATCAACAACCCCTATGATCGTGTTGGTATGATCAAACTTCCAGGTCAAGCACCTCAAGAACTTGAAGTGTTTTTAGAAGCCAAAGGTATTTATGCAAGCGATGAAAGTGTTCGTTTAACCACTCCTATTCGTATTTCCAATGATGGCCGTATAATTGGAGGTTTTGGATGGGATGATGTTAACAACGCTATTGTTCCATTTATTGTAGACTTAGGTGAAGCTTTAGACAAAGGCGACCTAACTCCTTTCGATCCTCCTATGGATACAACCATCAGCAACGAAAACATACACACTCAAATGGAGAAAATATCCATTTATCCTAACCCTGCACAAGAAGTTTTAAATATCAGTGGAGACTACAATCAAGTACGTATTTTTGACCTTCGCGGAAGAGAAGTTTTCTACTCTGCAACCCCTTGCAAAACCATCTCTTTAAATCAATTCAAAAGAGGTATGTATTTTGTTAAATTCAACGGAAATACAGGAAGTCAAACATCAAAATTAATTATTCAATAAAAAAATTAATTGGACATTTATAAAAAAAAGCGGTTTAAACAACCGCTTTTTTTTTATAAATTTTAAATAGATTCTTTTGGAACCCCTTTTATCCTTTCTTTAATTTTCCTCATTTTCTAAGCCTAAGGGTAAATCAGGATATAAGAGTTTATCATACGGATAGCGTTGCAAATGGTGTCGTTTCACCTCTTGGTACAAAAATTCTTTGAAGGGTTCTAAATTTTCTTTTGTTTTAGCCGATATGAAAAAACAAGGACTATGTGCTGTGCTAATCCACATCTTTTGCAAATCTTGCAAACTATAATTTTTCTTAGTAATAGGCGTTAGATCATCGGCCTCTTTGAGTTCATATTTGTAAGCATCTATTTTATTGAAAATGATCACCGTAGTTTTATCTGCCGTACCTATATCTGCCAAAGTTTGCTTTACAACCTCCAACTGTTCTTCAAATTCAGGATGCGAAATATCCACAACATGAAGTAGTATATCCGATTCTCGCACTTCATCTAAGGTGGATTTAAATGATTCCACTAAATGATGGGGTAATTTTCGAATAAAACCGACGGTATCAGATAATAAAAAAGGCAAATTTCCCACAACTACTTTACGAACCGTGGTATCCAAAGTAGCAAAAAGTTTATTTTCGGCCAACACCTCCGATTTGCTGAGCATATTCATAACTGTAGATTTTCCCACATTCGTATAACCCACCAAAGCCACTCGCACCATACATTCTCTATTTTTTCTTTGGGTGATTTTTTGCTTATCAATTGCGATTAATTTTTCCTTAAGTAGTGCAATTTTATCTCGAATAATACGACGGTCGGTTTCTATTTCTTTTTCACCAGGCCCACGCATTCCTACAGATCCCCCTCTTTGTTTGCTTAAGTGTGTCCACATACGTGTAAGTCGAGGCAATAAATATTGATATTGTGCCAACTCCACTTGTACACGCGCATGTGCCGTACAGGCATGTTGTGCAAAGATATCCAAAATAAGTGTAGTTCGATCCAAAACCTTACAATTTAAAAACTCTTCGATATTGCGAAGTTGAGAAGGCGACAATTCATCATCAAAAATAGCCATGGAGACTTCCTGTGCATCAATATATGATTTAATTTCGTCTAATTTACCCGATCCTACATACGTACGATTGTCTGGCATTGATAAATTTTGCATAAACCGATGCAAAACTTTTACACCTGCGGTTTCTGCCAAAAACTCCAATTCATCTAAGTATTCATTTTCCTTTTCAATCGTTTGTACCTGTGTGGCTATTCCAACAATTAAGGCCGTTTCTATTTGTTTTTTTGTACTGATCAATTTTTATAGTCTTTATTTTAAAATTTCATTAAAAGCCGATGATTTCACGTAATTCTGCAATGGTTTTAGCCCCACTGACCTTTGCTTTTTCAGCTCCTTGTTTTTCTATTTTATCTAAATACGCATTGTCGGCCATTAATTCTTTGATTCGCTCACGGATAGGATACGTAAATAAGATTGCATCCTCAGCCAATTGTTTTTTCATATCTCCATAACGAATTTCACAATTATTATATTTATCTTCGTAATACGCCAAAGTATCAGAAGGTGAAAGCACACGCATCAATGTAAATATATTTTGTATGGCTTCTGGTTTTTCTTGATTTTGTTGAGTAGGACCACTATCGGTCACTGCTCGCATCACCTTTTTGCGAATAACTTCGGGCTCATCGGTAAAGAATATCGCATTCATTTCACCTTCCGATTTACCCATTTTACCACTTCCATCCAAACCTGGTATTTTTACCAAATCTTCACCAAAATTGAACGTTTGAGGCATCGAAAAATAGTTTGTTTTATACATTCTATTAAAGCGAGTAGCAAAGGTTTTGGTCATTTCTAAATGTTGTTCTTGATCCTTGCCAACAGGCACAAAATCGGCTTTATGAATTAAAATATCAGCAGCCATTAAAGTAGGGTACGTCAAAAGGCCCGCATTTACATTATCTGGATTGGCACGTATTTTTTCTTTAAATGAAGTACAACGTTCCAATTCGCCTATGTAAGCATTCATATTCAAAAACAAATACAATTCCAAAGTTTCAGGCAAATCACTTTGCGCATAAATAGCCGCTTTGTCTGGATTGATTCCCGCAGCTATATAATTGGCCAATACCTGACGCACATTTCGTTTTAAATTTTCTGGCGTAGGATGTGTGGTCAAGGAATGATAATCTGCAATGAAAAAATAACAAGTATACTCTTCTTGCATTTTGACAAAATTCTTCAAAGCGCCAAAATAATTTCCCAAATGCAGATTTCCTGTGGGACGAATGCCGCTAACAACGGTTTTCATATATGTATTGAATTAATTTTTTGTAATTTTAGTGCCACAAAGATACAAAAAATCCTCTGATTTTTTCTTTCTTTACACATTTCTTTAATTCGATTTTATACGAGTCATTCGAGTCGAAAATCGAAACCTTTTCAATTTCATAGTTGTCTTTTATAATCCGAAAAACTAATGGCCCCCAAAGACATTAAATCGAAAAAAACATATTTCTATTTTAGACATTTCGTTTTTCCACATATATTTTATAAAAATTATATTGTATGCAAAAGCACATTTTAAAAAAATGTTGTATCTTTGTTCATCATAATGGGGTATTCTTTGCTAGTAGGCTAAGCAAATACCTAAATTTGCTACCTATTTTCAAATAAAAATAAAATTCAACATGGAAAATTTTATAGATTTAAGTCTTTATTTTAATCCTTGCAATCAATTGAATGAGGATTTTTTTATAGATCAACGAGTTCGTTGGGGGCGACAAATTGATGCTTTTGCCGACATTTCTTATTTTCCAGATTGGACCCATGCACACATTGCTCTTTTGGGCGTAAGTGAAAATCGAAATAGTACTTGTTCAATAAACTGTGAGGGAGCAGATATAGTACGAAAGCACTTATATAATTTATTTCCTGGTAAATTTAAGTCAAAAATTGTAGACTTAGGAAATTTAAAAACGGGGAATACCCCTAATGACACTTATTTTATACTCAAAGAAGTGGTCTGTGCGTTGCTATCGAACCGTGTTATTCCTATTATTATTGGAGGATCTCAAGATTTAACTTTTGCCAACTATCAAGCATACGAGCAAATAAAACAAATTATCAATATTGGAACCATTGATTCAACTTTAGATTTGGGCGATCCAGATGCACCCATTTCTTCTACTTCTTACATGAGCAAAATCATTGTCAAAAACCCAAACTTTTTGTTCAATTATATCAATATGGGGTATCAAACCTATTTATCAGAACAAGAAGCCATTGAACTAATGAATAAATTATATTTTGAAGCCTATAGATACGGAACTTTACGCAACAATTTATTGGAAATCGAACCTCTGATGCGTTGTTGTGATTGTTTGAGTGTAGATATGTCGGCAGTTCGCAAGAGCGACTCCCCTGGCAACAGCGCTGCTTATCCCACTGGCTTTTCGGCCGAAGATATTTGCCAAATAATGCGTTTTGCGGGAATGAGTGATCAAATTAGTTCGTTAGGACTCTACGAATATCATCCAAGTTTAGATTCCAATGAACAAAGTGCCATGCTTTTGTCTGAAATGATTTGGTGTTTTGTAGATGGGTACGAACACCGCAAAAAAGAACATCCATATACCTCTTCGGAGAACTATAAACGCTATACAGTGACCATTCGAGATAGCGAACATGATCTTATTTTTCTCAAAAGCAAAGAAAGCGATCGGTGGTGGATGGAACTTCCTTGCAGTGAAGAAATTCGTCAAAAATTTTCACGTCACTACTTAGTCCCTTGCTCATATAAGGATTACCAAGATGCGCTCAACAACGAAATACCCGACAAATGGTGGGGAGCCTACCGAAAGTTGATATAATTTCATTTCCAACTTTCTCATTTTTTTTGTACCTTTACCCTCTTAAATGTAAATGTAAATGACATCCATAGAAATACGAAAAGCTTTTTTAGACTTTTTCAAAAGCAAGCAGCACCAAATTGTGGACTCTGCACCCATGATAGTAAAAAACGATCCCACGCTTATGTTTACCAACGCGGGAATGAACCAATTTAAAGATATTTTTTTAGGGAATACCCCTGCGGAATACAAGCGAGTAGCCGATAGTCAGAAATGTCTACGCGTATCGGGAAAACATAATGACTTAGAAGAAGTAGGTCACGATACCTATCATCACACTATGTTTGAAATGTTAGGGAATTGGTCGTTTGGAGACTATTTTAAAAAAGAAGCCATTACATGGGCTTGGGAATTTCTGACCCAGGTAATGAAAATTGACAAAAACAATTTATATGTTACCGTCTTTGGTGGAGATGCGGCCGACAAGACTGGCAAAGATATGGAGGCCTATAACTATTGGAAAGAATTTATAGCCGAAGATCGTATTTTATTTGGCAATAAAAAAGATAATTTTTGGGAGATGGGAGAAAGCGGTCCTTGTGGTCCTTGCTCCGAAATCCATGTGGACATTCGATCGGATCAAGAAAAAGCCAAAAGTTCAGGCAAAGACTGGGTCAACAAAGATCATCCTCAAGTTATTGAAATTTGGAATCTGGTTTTTATGCAGTTCAATCGTATGGCCAATGGACAATTGGTTGAATTACCAAATAAACATGTAGATACAGGTATGGGTTTTGAACGTTTGTGTATGGTATTACAAGGCAAACAATCCAATTACGATACCGATGTTTTTCAACCCCTTATTCAAGCTTTAGCTAAACTCTCCCATAGAGTTTATGGACAAGATCCTAAGGCCGACATTGCGATGCGTGTGATTGCCGATCACTTACGTGCGGTGAGTTTTTCTATTGCGGATGGTCAACTTCCTTCCAACAATAAAGCAGGTTACGTAATTCGTCGTATTTTGCGTCGTGCCGTTCGTTATGGGTATACTTTTTTGGATTTAAAAGAAGCCTTTATGTATCGACTATTCCCCGTATTGGTAGAACAAATGGGGGAGCAATTTAAAGAATTACGTGCACAGCAAGAATTGATAGGTAAAGTTATAGAAGAGGAAGAAAATTCATTTTTACATACCCTTGAAAATGGGATCCGTTTATTATCCAATCTGATGGACAAAGCCAAAGAACAAGGAAATACACAAATTGTAGGCAGTGATGTTTTCACCCTCTACGATACTTATGGATTTCCCTTTGATTTAACCGATTTGATTCTTAGAGAACACGGAATGAATGCCGATATTTCTGGATTTGAAAAAGAAATGATTGCTCAAAAAGCACGTTCCCGCAACGCTGCCACCATTTCTTCCGACGACTGGGTAATTTTACAAAAAGGAAATGAATCCCAATTTATAGGTTATGATGCTCTCGAGGCTGATGTTGAAATCCTTCGCTATCGCAAAGTAAATACAAAAGGCAAAATTTTATATCAATTAGTATTTAACCAAACTCCTTTTTATGCAGAATCGGGTGGACAATTAGGAGATAAAGGCTTTATCGTATCCGAAGAAGGCGAGAAATTTAGTATTTTAGATACTAAAAAAGAAAATAATTTAATTGTTCATTGGGTGTCCAATCTCCCCTCTGAACTTACAGGCACTTTTAGAGCATTGGTGAATATTGATATGCGTTCTCAATTAGAAAGCAACCACACAGCCACTCACCTTTTACATCACGCTCTTCGCGCTATTTTAGGTCCACACGTAGAACAAAAAGGCTCTTTAGTAAATGAATTTTCACTTCGTTTTGATTTTTCTCACTTTCAAAAAGTCAGTGATGAACAAATTCGCGAAATTGAATTATTGGTCAACCAATATATCCGACGCAATATTCCGCTACAAGAATTTAGAAATTTACCCATTGATCAAGCAAGAAACATGGGAGCCACAGCTCTTTTTAGCGAAAAATATGGGGATCATGTCCGCGTTATTAAATTTTCCAATTCCGTAGAATTTTGTGGAGGAACTCACGCCAGTGCCACAGGTAATTTAGGCGTATTCAAAATTATAAACGAAAGTGCAGTTGCGGCAGGTATTCGACGTATTGAAGCCGTATCGGGAGTGGGCGCAGAAGCCTATTTAACCAATGCTGTGGATACGCTCAAAGAAATTCGAGATATTCTCAAAACAGGTCCCAACATTTTGCAAGGTATCAAAAAAATGGTTGGCGATTATGGAAATTTGAAAAAAGAAATTGATCAACATATCAAAGAAAGAGTAGAACAATTACAAGAATCTCTACGCAAAGAAAAAACCACACGCAACGGAATTCCAATCATTCATGTTTACAAAGGCTATCCTCAAGAAATCGTCAAAAATCTTGCTTTTGCTTTCCGAAAAGAAATGCCCGATGGAATTTTCTTTGTGGCAGGCGTTGTGGGAGAAAAGGCTTCTATCAATTTAATGCTAGGAGATGAATTAGTCAAAAAAGGCTTTAATGCATCAACCATTATTAAAGAAGCTGCCAAAATCATTGAAGGAAGCGGAGGAGGACAAGCTTTTTATGCTAGTTGTTCAGGCTCCGATTTACAAAAAATAAAAAATGCCGTCCAATATATTTATGAGCAATTAAATATTGCGGATGTAAACGAATAAAATGTCACCTAAAAAGCACAAATATTTTTTCGATGTAAACTCTCTTTCTGTCAAAAAAGTGAAAGTTAGTTTTAAACAACGCTTTTTGCGCTTTTTAGGGTATGTATCTGTGGCCGTAGTGTTTTTTTTTATTGCCATGAGTATCACCTTTCGTTTTTTTGATTCTCCTACAGAAAAAAAACTTAGACGAGATTTAGAAAAATCTGAAAGACAATATAAAAATTTATCCAAACGTGTGGATAAATTAAATACAGTTTTAGAAGATATACAAGTTAGAGATGAAAATTTGTATCGTATGATTTTTGAAGCCGAACCTGCCAAACGAACCGAAACTGTGTATGGAAATTACACTGAATTTGCCGATGTATCTTCCGCTGAATTAATAATTCAAACCTCTAGCAAAATCGATGAATTAGCTACAGCTTTATATATTCAATCTAAGTCTTTTGACAAAATATATACCTTAGCAAAAACCAAAAATGAGATGCTAATTTGCATGCCTGCTATTTTACCCGTCAATAAGAATGAAACCTCCCTATCTTCTGGTTTTGGATATAGATATCATCCTATTTTTAGAGATTTACGTATGCACACAGGCATTGATTTTGCAGGCCCCAAAGGCACCCCCGTGTACGCAACAGGCAACGGAGTGGTTAAGATGGCTGGGAGTAATTACAGTAGCATGCGTGGCTACGGTACAGTTTGCGAAATCGACCATGGATTTGGGTATCAAACCCTATATGCCCATCTAAGCAAAGTCAATGTACGAGAAGGTCAAAAAATAAAAAGAGGCGATATCATCGGTTATATCGGTTCCACAGGAAATTCAACAAGTTCTCATTTACACTATGAAGTGTTTTTAAATGGAAAATTCGTAGACCCTGTGTATTACTTCTTTAACGATCTTTCGCCAGAAGAATATGAAAAAATACTTGAAAAATCAAAAGAAATTAATCAAAGCTTATCTTAAATTTATTTACTATGGACAAACTTTATTACAGTATAGGGGAGGTTGCAAAAACCTTTAATGTAAACACCTCATTGATTCGTTTTTGGGAAAAAGAATTTGATGTAATCCAACCTCAACGCAACAAGAAAGGCAATCGTCTTTTTACACATCGAGACATGGATTATTTCCATCAAATTTTTCACTTAGTCAAAGAAAAAGGCTACACATTACAAGGAGCCAAAGATAAACTCAAAGAAAAAACCATCACTGATAACGATCCTCAAATAGCGATTTTAAAAACGTTGAAAAGTTTGCGAACTTTTTTATTGGAACTCAAAGAATCCATATAATGCGTATTGCGGTAAACACTCGACTTTTATTACCTCATACCTTAGAAGGCATTGGTTGGTTTTCGTATGAAACGCTCAAACGCATTACCCTTCAACACCCCGAACATGAATTTTTGTTTATTTTTGATAGACCCTTTAGTGAAGAGTTTGTTTTTTCTAGCAATATCACGCCTTTGGTAGCTCATCCACCTTCTCGACATCCGTTATTATGGTATCTGTTTTTTGAATGGAGTATACCCTATATGCTAAATAAACACAAAGCCGATTTGTTTTTTTCACCTGATGGATGGCTCTCTTTACGTACCGATTTACCTCAACTAAACGTAATCCACGATTTAGGGTTTGAACATTTCCCAGAACATTTAAAATTTAGTTATTCTCTATATTGTCGACATTATTTTCCACTTTTTGCTCAAAAAGCAAAACGAATAGCCACCGTATCTGAATTTTCAAAACAAGATATAGCCAATTTATACCACATTCCTACTCAAAAAATTGATGTTGTATACAATGGAGCCAATCAAGTGTACAAACCAATAGATGAGGAACACAAACAAATTACTCGTCAAAAATACGCACAAAATTGTGATTATTTTATATTTATTGGGGCCATGCACCAACGAAAAAATTTAGCGAATTTATTTAGCGCTTTTGATATTTTCAAAAAACAACATCCAAGTCAATGTAAACTCCTAATGATAGGAAGCACTAAATTATGGAATACTGAAATTGAACAAGCCTACCATACAATGGAACACAAAGCAGAAGTTTTATTTTTGGGCAGACTTGAACCCGAAGAACTCGCTTGTGTATTGAGTGCCTCCATTGCTTTATGCTACCCCTCTTTTTTTGAAGGTTTTGGGATTCCTATTATTGAAGCCTATCATGCTGAAACCGCTGTAATTACCGCAAACACAAGTGCCATGCCCGAAATAGCAGGCGATGCCGCCCTATTGATAGATCCATACTCCATAGAAAGCATTGCAAATGCAATGCAAGCCCTTGCCTCCGATTCAACTCTTCGTAAACAATATATCGACAAAGGGCGTAATCAAAGAAAAAAATTTAGTTGGGACCAAAGTGCCGAAAAACTTTGGCACAGCATTGAAACTACAATCGAGTCATCAATTGTTTAAGCATTTTATTTTTCCAACTAACAAAGTCTCCAGCCACTATATGTTGACGAGCCTCTGTAACTAGCCATAAATAAAATGCAAGATTGTGTAAACTCGCAATCATGGGCGCTAAAATTTCTTTGGACTGAAACAAATGTCGCAAATACGCTTTTGAATATTGCACATCTACAAAACTAGCTCCATTCAATTCAATAGGAGAAAAATCGGTTTTCCATTTTTCATTTTTCATATTCATAATGCCCTCTTTGGTAAACAACATTCCATTTCGACCATTTCGTGTAGGCATCACACAATCAAACATATCAATACCCATTGCAATCCCTTCCAAAATATTGGCAGGCGTACCCACTCCCATCAAATAACGAGGTTTATCTTTAGGTAAAATTCCACAAACTATTTCAGTCATTTCATACATCAAATCGGTAGGTTCACCCACCGAAACACCTCCTATGGCATTTCCTTCACATGCTAACGAAGCTATTTTTTCGGCCGATTGTCGACGCAAATCCTTATACACACTTCCCTGAACAATAGGGAATAAAGATTGATGATAGCCATATAAGGGTTCCGTAGTACTAAAGCGTTCTATACATCGATCCAACCAACGATGAGTCATCAACATTGATTTATGAGCATACTCATACTCACAAGGATATGGGGCACATTCATCAAAAGCCATGATAAAATCCCCTCCTATAATACGTTGAATATCCATCACCTTTTCGGGAGTAAACAAATGTTTAGAACCATCAATATGTGAACTAAATGTAACTCCTTCTTCTTTCATTTTACGTGTTCCAGACAAAGAATAGACTTGAAATCCTCCACTATCGGTCAATATAGGTCGATCCCAACCATTAAATTTATGCAAGCCTCCCGCTTGAAATAAAACATCTAAACCTGGACGTAAGTATAAATGATAGGTGTTTCCTAATATGATTTGAGCTTTCACATCATCTTTTAAATCTCGCAAATGCAATGCTTTAACCGAGCCCACCGTTCCCACTGGCATAAATATAGGCGTTAAAATAGAGCCATGGTCAGTTTGTATTTCTCCAGCTCGTGCATTTGAATAAGGATCTGCGGTATTAATTGTAAATTGCATGTATTCTTTTTAGTATATATTAAAACTACCCACAAAAGTATGTTCATAAAAAATCGTACAAAAGTAAGATATATTCATGAACTCTCCATACTTTTGTAATAATAAATTTATACTAATTTTATTTATGGACGAGTTTTTAGCTATTTTCACTCCCTTAGAATGGATCCTAGTTTTAGGTCTTTTAATATCAAGTATTGCCTTGATTCATTTTTACTTAAAATATTATGCACCTCTAGCTCGTACAAAAACAAATTGCAATGTCAATACCGAGGATAATCGGCCTATTTCCGTAGTTATTTCGGGTAAAAATGAATATGAAAATTTAAAAGAAAACCTTCCTTTTTGGCTCAGTCAAAAGTATCCTCAATTTGAAATTGTAGTGGTTTATGACACTACGGATGATAATCTTTTATATCTATTGCGCGATTTTCAACAACACTATCCACAACTTAAATTAATTAATTTTACACAGAACGTCAATTTTTTTGACGAACAACGTTTCTCTATTTCCATTGGTATTAAATCGGCCGAATACGACTATGTTCTTATTAGTACAGCCGATTGTCGTCCCACCAACGAACATTATCTAGAGAGTATACAATCGGGGCTTTCTGATTCATGTGATGTACTCCTTAGCTACACCTCGTACACCCGCAAAAACAATCTTTTAAATAGCTTTATCCGTTTTCATTTATTTCAAAATAATTTACAAATATTATCTTTTGCGCTTAAAGGTAAAGTCTATGCCGCCTCTCATCAAAACATGATCTATCGAAAAGATTTCTTTCTTCAACATCAAGGATATACTTCTTTTTACGCTTTAAAAACAGGTGTGTATGATTTATTGACACCCTCTATTTTTACACCAAAAAATGTAAAAGTGCAATTAAAATCTGAAGCCTTTACCAAAAATTCCGATAAAACATTTACACATCATTGGATCAAAAAAGAAATGCAATACTTTACAATTTTGCGCAATGCACCTAAAAAAATTGCATTTTCTCTTGCTTCTTATCGTGGATTTACTTTTTTGTTTTTTGTTTTCTTATTTTTGGGTATAGGAAGCTTACTTTTAAATACCCAAGCCATTTCTGAATATAAATTAATTGGACTTTATGCTTGTTTACTACTTATTTTAATCAAATTAGGCATTCAATACTATGTAATAAAAAGGTGTATGAACAAACTTCATGAGAAGCATTTTTTGCTCTTTATTCCATTATTTGAAGTTTTATACCTACCTTTGCAGTCTATTTTATTCTTCATTCGCATGAGGCCTCAAATAAAAAAATGGAATTAAATTTTAACAATATATTAAAAAATGCTACGTAAATTAGATGCTTATATAATACGTAAGTTTTTAGGAACTTTTTTTGCTTCTATCGCCTTAATTATCATCATTGTGGTGGTATTTGACGTATCTGAAAAAATAGGTGATTTTATTGATAAAAAAGTACCCTTAAGTGCTATTATTTTTGACTACTATCTAAATTTTATTCCCTATTTTGTGAATATGTTTAGTGCTCTTTTTATTTTTATTTCTGTTATATTTTTCACTTCGCGTATGGCAGCAAATACCGAAATTGTATCCATCTTAAGTTCTGGAATCAGCTTTTATCGACTAATGCTTCCTTATATTGGCTGCGCCTTACTTATAGGCGTTCTCAATTTATATTTAGCCAATTATTTAATCCCAACCGTCAATAAACATAGGCTTGATTTTGAAACTAAATATATTCGTCGACAATATGTAAATCAAAATTTGAATATTCATCTACGTTACGACAAAAATTCATATTTTTATGTAGAGAGTTTTGACAATACTACCAATTTGGGCTATCGGTTTACTTACGAAAATATCAATGAAGAGGGATTAACCGAAAAATTATGTTCGGAATCTATTCGTTACGACTCGGTCAAACAAGAATGGATTTTACGAGATTATTTTAAACGTACACTTCAAGAAGAGGGAGAAGCCGTAGAAAAAGGCAGTACAATGCAACTCAAATTGCCTATTACACCCCTAGATTTTGCTAGAGATCGAAGCAATGTAGAGGAAATGACTTATCCAGAACTCAAAAAATTTATTGAAACCGAAAAACAAAGAGGTTCTACCCTAGTCAATTTTTACGAATACGAAAATTCTCAACGAATGACCGCTCCTTTTGCCGCAGTGATACTTACGCTAATTGGCTTTGCTCTGTCTTCTCGCAAAAGACGAGGAGGAATTGGTCTTCATTTAGCCGTAGGAATTTCTTTAGCATTTATTTTTATCTTATTTATGCAAATATCTAAAGTGTTTGCAACTTTTGGAAATTTCCCCATTTGGCTTGCCGCTTGGGTTCCCATCATTTTCTTTAGCTTTATTGCCATTTACTTAATTCGGACGGCCCCTAAATAAAATAAACTATGGCTTTTATCAATTCCGTAGTACTCTGGCTTATGAAAGAGCGACTACATCAAATTCAACTTTTTGAAAAATATCCAGGCGATGTCCAAAGAGCAGAATTACGTAAATTACTCAGTGCTGCGGCCAATACAGAATATGGCAAATTGTATGGATTTGCAAGTATTCAAAATGAAGATGATTTTCGTCGACAATTACCTATTTGCAATTATGATGATTTGAAGCCCTATATTGATCGTATTCGCGCAGGGGAACAACAAATTTTGTGGACAAGTGAAATAAAATGGTTTGCCAAATCTTCGGGCACAACCAACGACAAAAGTAAGTTTATCCCTGTCAGCAATGAATCACTCGCCGAATGCCACTACAAAGGAGGTAAAGATTTATATGCTCTGTATGTAAATAATTATCCAGAAACCAAATTGTTTTCAGGCATGAATCTCTCAATGGGAGGCAGTCATCATATTTGCGAAAACAATAGTGACGCATTTTATGGCGATGTTTCAGCCATCATTATGCAAAATTTACCTTTTTGGGCAGAATTTAGACGTGTTCCTAATTTGGATATTGCCTTGATGAACGAATGGGAAGAGAAGATAAACAAAATGGCCGCAGCTACTATCAAAGAAGATGTGACCAATATTGCGGGAGTACCTTCTTGGACCTTAGTTTTATTCAATAAAATCCTTGAACTCACAGGCAAAAACAACATCAGTGAAGTATGGCCCAATTTGGAAACATTTTTCCATGGAGGAGTCAGTTTTACCCCTTATGTACACCAGTTTCAAAACATCATTCAAAATCCAGATTTTCATTATATGGAAACATATAATGCTTCTGAGGGTTTCTTTGGTATTCAAGATCAAAAGAACAATGGGGATCTTTTACTCATGCTTGATTACGGTGTTTATTACGAATTTGTAACGCCAGAAGAACTTGAAAAACCCAATCCAAAATGTCTTGGATTAGAAGAGATAGAATTAGGTACCAATTATGCGATGTTAATCTCTACCAATGCGGGCTTATGGCGTTATTTAATTGGTGATACGGTTCAGTTTACCAACAAAAACCCCTATCGTATTCGTATCAGTGGACGCACCAAACATTTTATCAATACCTTTGGCGAAGAATTAATTGTGGACAATGCCGATAAAGCCATTCAAATGGCTTGCGAAAAAACACATGCCATGGTCAACGACTATACCGCGGCTCCCGTTTATATGGATGAACACAAACAAGCCTGTCATCAATGGTTGATTGAATTTGAAAAAGAACCTGAAAGCCTTGCCTATTTTACCGAATTGCTCGATAATGCGCTCAAATCTTGTAATTCTGATTATGAAGCCAAACGGTATAAAAACATGGTTTTAAAAATGCCTCTAGTACAAGCTCTTCCCAAAGGAACTTTTTACAAATGGATGAAAAAGAAAGGCAAATTAGGTGGGCAACATAAAGTGCCCCGTTTAGCCAATCATAGAGAATATGTAGAAGAAATTCTTCAAGAAATTTAAAATGAGACTAAGGACACGCAGTTTCTTTGATAAAATCTTTGCTTTTTTACTGCGGATCTACATCTATGGTTATCCAAATACTTTTGTATTCTTTTCGAGTCCAAAAATCATGAATAAGTTGTTGTAAGCGCTCCTTTGCTTGGTTTATATTGGCGGGGCGTTCTATCTTAAGTAAAATATTTTTGATATATAAACCCTGCACCCTACTAACCATAGGATATTCAGGACCTAAAACTCGTCCGCCAAATACTTGTCGCATACCCTGAGCCAACTCTTGCGCAGCATGCTGCAACAACTCTTCTTCCTTATGTTTTAAACTCAATTTTAGCAAACGATAATACGGTGGATATTTAAATATTTGCCTTTCATGGATCTGACTTTGATACATCGACATATAATCATTATTGATTACATCTTGTATCACTTGAAAATAGGGATTATAACTTTGAATAATCACATCCCCTTTCCCATTTTTACGCCCTGCACGTCCACTTACTTGAGTCATCAATTGAAAACTTCGTTCGTATGCTCTAAAATCAGGAAAACTAATCATATTATCTGCATTCAATATTCCCACCACACTTACATTATCAAAATCCAAACCCTTAGTAACCATTTGAGTACCAACCAAAACATCTATTTTCCGTTCTTGAAAAGCATGAATTAATTCTATATACGCATTTTTGGATCGAGTGGTATCTAAATCCATACGCGCAATACGAATATTGGGAAGCATCAATGCCAAATCTTCTTCTATTTTTTCGGTGCCAAAACCTTTTATTTTAAGGGCATCTTTTCCACATTCAGGACAATGTGTAGGCACAGGGATACTGTAGCCACAATAATGACAACGCAATTGATTTTGCGCTTTATGGTAGGTTAGCGTAACATCACAATTTTTGCATGTAGGGGTATGATGACAAAGTTCACATTCTAAACGAGGCGAAAATCCACGTCGATTTTGAAACAAAATAACTTGTTCTTTTTTTTCCAAAGCCGCTTCAATCTTTGTGATTAAAAAAGATGAAAAATGCCCGTGCATACTTTTGTTTTTACTTTCTTTTTTTAGATCCGCCACCCAAATTGTAGGCAGATGCACATCTCCATAACGAGTATATAAATTGACCAAACCATATTTATCATGAAGTGCATTATAATAACTTTCGATGGAAGGGGTAGCCGAACCTAAAAGCGTTTTGGCTTTATGCAAAGAAGCCAAATAAATAGCCACATCTCTTGCATTATAGCGAGGAGCGGGATCTTGTTGTTTAAACGAACTATCGTGTTCTTCATCCACAATTACCAAACCCAAATCAGAAAAAGGCAAAAAAATAGCCGAACGAGCACCCAAAATAATACGATAGGTGTCTTGCGTATGATTCCAAATTTCTATTTTTTCATGTTCATTATGCCTTGAATGGTAAATACCCACCTGCGAACCAAAATACTTACGTAAACGCTCTATAATTTGCGAAGTAAGCGCTATTTCAGGCAATAAATACAAGACCTGCTTTCCTTGTTTAAGCGCTTGTTCTATCAATTTAATATAAATTTCCGTTTTTCCACTAGAGGTGACCCCATGCAAAAGACAAACATCTTTGTCAATAAAAGCACGATGAATTTCGGTATAGGCTTTATTTTGGGCATCCGAAAGTTCTATTTGTGCAGGTATTGCCGTATTTTCATACGTTTGCAAACGGCTTTGAAATTCTTCTTTTTGCTTAAATACATTTTTTTTGACTAACGTTTGAAGCGCAGCGGCTCCGCCTACAATATCTCTTAACACTTCGGATCTTTTCACCCACGTATTTCCTCCAATTTTGGTACTTTCTCTCAAATAAGCCATTAGAATTTCCAATTGTTTGAACGCTTTTTTTTCTGCATTTTCAAATATTGTTTTTTGAGCTGTTTCATTTTCTATATACGCATCCCCCCAGCATACATACGTTTCTTGCTTGGGTTTATACCTTTCTCCAATCTCTTCTTTTACAAGAATAATTCCTCTTTCGCGTAAAGATTTGGTTAATGGAAGTGTTTTTATTTGACCAGAAATTTGTGCAATCTCATTCATATTGAGTTCGGGTCGCACTTGGAGAGCTTGTATAATTTGGATTTCTTTTTCATTCAAACCGCTGACATCACCATCAAAATATGGATTCAGCACTATACGTGTGTCGTTGGTAAGTTTAAAACCCGAAGGCAAAGCGGCAGACATAATCTCTCCCATCGTACACATATAGTAATCGGACAACCAATGCCAAAAATGAAGTTGCATTTCATTCACAATAGGCTGTTCATCCAACACATCCATAAAATATTTTGCAACATACTCCTTAGGTGCTTGCTCATGAATAGCACAAACCAAAGCCGCATATATTTTATGTTTTCCAAAAGGAACGGCCACTCTCTGCCCTATTTGTAAATGCGCATTAAACTCTTGGGGAACTCTATATGTAAAATAACCCGGCAAAGGGAGCGGAAGCAATACGTCTATAAATAAATCTATCCTTTCCATAGAGCAAAAGTACAGAATATTTCGGATTTAGAACAAATATTTTTTGTTTTTAGCGTTTTTAATTTTATCTTTACCAGTTAAAATTGTTTTCGTATGAAATGAACCTGAGTTCGACAGCTCAAACAAGAGCATGAAAATACACCTCATGGAGTTCCATACCTTCTATTTATTAAAATTATTTTTCGTATGAAACGAATTGTTTTTACTTTGGTAATACTGTTTTCTTTTTGTCATTTATATTCACAAACTCAAACTGCTAAATTAGCAAAAGATATAAATGTAGAGTGGGGAACGTATTGGAATGGGGGAAAGAATATATATCCTACACATTGGCTTCCATTGCATGATACCTTGGTTCAATCTCAAACGTTTTCATTAAATGCTTCGGCTATCGACTCTATGGGTAATTTGTATATTGTAGGCAAAGGTGAAATTTCACGTTTTCCTTTCAATACGCAGGATACAAATTATATTATTTCTAATTGTCCCACGCCCAATTATGATGCTTTTATTGCCAAATTTAATAAAGAAGGGGCTTTACAATGGGCTCACTATTATGGATCCTCCAGATACGACGAGGCCACGGCAATCAAAATAAATAGCAAAAATGAAATTTATGTAAGCGGATGGATTTTACAAAACTTATATCCTGCGCATGATAACGGAACTAAAGCGCCCTCCAATTTATTTTCTTTTTGGAAAAACGATTTCCCCACCTTCTCTCCCAAGGGAGGACTCAATAGAGATACAGGAAGTCTCTTTCTTTTAAAATTTGACACCGAAGGAAAACGATTATGGGCGGGTTTATATGGACCTCAACAAATAAATACCGACTCTATTTTTGTATTGACCCATCCTTTAAATATGGAAATAGATAATAAAGATCAAGTGTATCTCACGGGTTCCTTTTTAAGTCTTGGCAGTATTGTACATCCCTGGGTCAAAGACTATAAAAAGCTGAGTGTTTTTGGAGAAAAAAATGCTTTTCAATTTACCCCCTCATACGATTATTCTCACTATGAGAATTCCATTTATCCAAGTCAATTTCTGCTCAAACTCAATGCACAAGATAGTTTAGTCTGGAGTACTTATCTTCCTTTATCTCTCAATTTGATGGCTTGCCGTTCAGACTCCAAACAAAATCTTTTTCTCTATGGAGGTAGTGCGGCATCTAATATGGAAGAATTGGCACCTCTAGAAAAACCAGGAGCCTATTTTTCCAAACGTTCTTCCGTTGAAAACGCCGCTGTATTTAATTCTTTCCCAATTTTAGCACAATTGGATTCAACGGGTATATTTCGTTGGTGTACCCATATTGGAAAAGATCAAACCGTATCCGATAAAAATCAAATTTATCAATTTGATTTATTGGTCACCGAGAAAGATCATTTAATTATTACTGGAGGCACTAGCTCCAACACCTATCCTTTGATAAAATTCAAAAACGGATTTTTTCAAGACAGCATTCAAAATACTACTTCACCCTACAATTACGACAGTACAAGAATATATCTTAGCGAATTTGATCAAAATGGGAAAATGATATGGTCCACTTTTTATTCCTATAAAAATTTCAAATGTATAGGAGCTAAATTAGTATCTGATTTGCATGGCGGATTTTACCTTTTAAGTTCTTTACTTGATGCCAATATCCAAACAGAAAAAATTCTAGGAGAAAAAACTTCTTTACTTTTGAGTCATTTTAACAGAAATCGTCAATTAATCCAAGAACAAGAAATTCCTTCCAGCATCAATTTTTATGCGCTACCCGCTTTTTTAGACGAAAATTCAATATTGGTATCTTCCAATCTAAATCAAATAGAAGGATTCAATACTGTGGCCTTACACACGCTTCCAAACTTACATATAGAACTTGATTCTCGTGGAAAACTCTATGTTAGTGGCAACGCCCTATCTTTAGATCCCTCGCTATTGGTACATGCCAATAAAAATGCCTATTTTCAAGATCAACCCCTACTTTCTAAAGATCCCCTCTCTGGTTTTATTTTGGCTTTTGATCTTTGTGATACCACTACCTATCCGCCTATTTCTCTAGGAATTAAAGATACTTTAATTTGTAAAGATGCACAAATTAATATTCCATTACATATTTCCGAATCCAATTATCTCTCACGTCGCATTGTATGGAATGCAGCCACCGACAATGAGTTTGAAGGAGACGAATATACCATTACCAAAACAGGCACGTATTTTGTTGAAATTCGCACCTTATACAGCGCATGTCCTTCGGTAATATATAGCGATACCATTCATGTGGATACCTTGCCAAAACCTATTTTAAACTTTCCAAAAGACACCGTTAAACGCTGTATAGGCGAAGGCATCTACAAAATACACGCCACCAATCCACAGTCCTCTTATCTTTGGAGTGACGGCTCCATCGATTCAGTTTATCTATTACGTTACAAAGACAGCTCCATTGTCAATTTAAATTGTACAGTTACCAATATTTGCGGTCTATCTACCACCGACTCTCTAGTGGTTCAGTTTTTACCTCCATACGCGTATTTGGGTAAAGATACGATTTTATGCAAAACGGACAGTCTTCTTTTGGATATGAATAAACTTAATATGAGTATTCCTAAACCCTTACACTATATTTGGCTACTTAACAACGACACAGTTCAAGGTTGTGGCGAAAATCAAGGCTCCTATTTAATTAGATCCAAAGATAGTGGCACCCTTATAGTTGAAGTTCATTGGCCCCAATCTCAGTGTGAAGTTGCTAAAGACACCTTAAATTTCTCCTATTATCTTTACCCAAATGTAAACCCAATAGTCAACGACACTACCATTTGTGCAAATTCCGAAATTATTTTTGACGCAAATCGGGATACATTTGGACCAGATGCCAGTGTACAATGGTATAATGCTTCCCAAGCTCTCTTGAGTACCTCCGACACTATCTTGCTTTCCGAAATTGGTACGTACACCTTACGCATGCAAAATTATTGTAGTAAAGCTTCCGCAACTTTTACCCTTTCTCATTACCCTTTAGAGTGGACCGAATTACGCATTCCAGCAGATACCGTTATGTGCCAGACAGTTTCTATTGTATTGGATGTACGTATTCCGAATCATCCCACCACCTATACTTGGGAAGATGCCCCTAACGAAACTTCTGGCGTACGTGTTTTTTCTGAGGCAGGCGAATATGGATTAACCCTTACAGATAGTATCGGATGCTTTCAATCGTACACTATTAATTTGCGTTCTGAAGATTGCAATCCCGTATTAGAAGTTCCCAATGTGTTTACGCCTAATGGAGATGGAATCAACGATTTGTTCAAAGTTAAAACACAAGAAAAAATTTTCAATTTCACAATTCAAATTTTCAATTCATTTGGATTGATTGTACATAAATATCAAGGAAATCCTGCCGATTGGCAATGGGATGGATCTAATAACCTAAACCAACAAGTTCCCGATGGAACTTATTTTTGGATTGCACAATTTAAAGACTTTAAAGGCAAAAAGAAAAAAGAAACAGGTTGTGTGATGATTTTAAGATAAAAAAGCATATATTATTTTCCTATCTACATGCTTTTTAACGGAATTTTGTGTAAATTTGCTAAAAATTAATTTTTATACATGGAATATAATACAGCACGCGAAACGCTTCTTTTTTCAGAATATGGTCGTGGCATAAAAAAAATGGTAGATATTGCTTTGACAATTGAAGATCGAGAAAAGCGGTCCCAAATAGCAAGAAATATTGTGAAAACAATGTCCATTTTGAATCCACAACTTAAAGATATGGATAATTTTCAACAAAAATTATACGACCATTTATTTATTATTTCCGATTTCAAATTGGACATTGATTGTCCATATCCCATACCTAGCCCTGATAGTATAAAACGCAGTCCAGACAAGGTGACTTATTCCATGCAAAATATTCGTTTTCGTTATTACGGAAAAACCTTAGAGGCGATGATCAAAAAAGCATGTGAATTTGAAGATGGAGAAGCAAAAACCGCTTTGGTAAATTTATTGGCTGTCCAAATGAAAAAATCCTATTATCTTTGGAATGATGATATTTTAACCGATGATTTAGTAGCCACCCATTTGGCAATTCTATCTGGAGGCAAACTTATTTATACCGAAGAGATGAAGGGTGAAGTTTACAAACACTTTTATCAAAAACCCAGTTTGACGAGTGTCAACAAAAAGAAATTCAATAATAGCAGTATGGGCAATGGAATAGGCAACAACAAGCGTGCATTCTATAAAAATAAAAAACGAAAATAAATTTATTTGCTATGAGTTCATTTGAGATTATTGGAAGTAAACGATTGTCAGGCTGCATTACTCCGCAAGGAGCCAAAAACGAAGCTTTACAAGTACTCTGCGCCACCCTTTTGAGTTCAGAGAAAATCAGCATCAGTAATATTCCCAATATACGAGATGTGAATAAACTCATTGAATTATTAGCTTGTATGGGCTCCAAAATTCAACAACTAGATGCACATACATACAGTTTTCAAGCCGATGATTTACATTTAGATTATTTGCAAACTGACGATTTTGAAAAAAAAGCAAATTCTCTTCGAGGAGCGGTAATGATTGCAGGACCTCTTCTTGCTCGTTTTGGACATGCCAACATCCCTCAACCTGGAGGAGATAAAATTGGACGAAGACGATTGGATACCCATTTTACAGGTTTTGAAAAACTAGGAGCTACCGTCAATTATAACCCCAATCAACGTTGTTTTAGCATACATGCAAAAAAACTGCATGGATGCTATATGTTATTAGATGAAGCGTCGGTAACAGGCACCGCCAATATTGTAATGGCAGCCGTTTTGAGTGAAGGAGAAACCACCATTTTTAATGCAGCTTGTGAGCCCTACCTTTTACAACTTTGTTTGATGCTCAATCGAATGGGAGCTAAAATCACAGGGGTTGGCTCCAATCTTTTACATATTGAAGGAGTAAAAGAACTGGCAGGAACCACACATTGTCTACTTCCAGATATGATTGAAGTGGGTAGTTTTATTGGTTTAGCAGCCATGACTCGATCAGAGTTAACTATAAAAAATGTGCAGGTTGATCATCTTGGCAATATTCCAGAAGTATTTCGTCGTTTAGGTATTCACATAGAACGCAGAGAGGATGATTTATTTATTCCCAAACAAGAACATTATCACATAGAAAACTCCATGGACGGTTCTATTCTTACCATTGCCGATGCACCTTGGCCTGGATTTACGCCCGATTTAATTAGTATTGCCTTAGTAACGGCAACGCAAGCCCGAGGGAGTGTACTTATTCATCAAAAAATGTTTGAAAGTCGTTTATTTTTTGTAGACAATTTAATTTCCATGGGCGCTCAAATCATTTTATGTGACCCTCATCGTGCAACGGTTATAGGCAGTAATCATGAAATTCCTTTACGTGGTATTTCCATGGTATCTCCCGATATTCGAGCTGGAGTAGCCCTTCTTATTGCAGCCATGTCGGCCGAAGGGAAAAGTGTGATTCACAATATTGAACAAATCGATCGCGGCTATCAAAATATAGATGAACGTTTAAACAATTTAGGCGCAGAAATTCGACGTTTATCCGAATAAAAACCATAAAGACATCCAATAAAAAACAAAAAAATGAAACCATTCTACATTTTAACTTGCTGCATTTGTTTGCTATTTTCGCTGAATATGCAAGCTCAAAATTTCAATTCCGAACTTCCTACACAAGGTATAGATCCTAAATATATTTTATTGGAAGAATTTACAGGATCTTGGTGCAACAATTGCCCCAACACAGCACAAGCCATCGACACTTTTTTTAAACACAATTTGCCAATTGCCGCTATTGCCTACCAAATTGAAATAGCTCCCGATATGATGAAATATTATATTATAGCCAATGCAGAACGTTCTGGATTTTACGATACAGTTCGCAGTATTCCCGATGTTTTTTTCAATGGCAATTTACATTCTTCTATGGGTTTTGGAGATGCGGGTATTCGATTCAAAAAGTATCGCTTGCTTTACGATTCTTGCATGAAACAAAAAACAGCGTATGATTTAAAACTTAGCATGAAAACCAAACGTTACGACCTTCTTCATTTAGATAGTCTTTTCGTGGAAATCCGAGTAGACAAAATTGCTCAAGACACGAGCAAAAACTTAGCACTCCACTTGGCTATGACCCAAAATCATATCGAAAAAAAATGGTATAACCTCACCGAATTAAATCATGTAAATCGGCGCATGTTTCCTAGTGCAAGTGGCATTCCCATTAATTTCACACAAAGTAATACGCATATAGAAAAATATGCTTTTGCCATTCCCGATTCTGCTCAAATTCCACTCAAAGATCTCGTGTTCATCGGTTTTTTACAAGAAAACACATTTTTAGGGTACGACACTACTCGATATGAAGATGGACAAATGTATATTCAAGCTAAGTACAACCGAAAAGTACAACAAACCGATCTTTTTGATTTTTCAAAAAGCCCCATTGCCATCGAACAAACAAGCAATTCATGTCAACTCAAAGTATACCCTAATCCTTCTGTAAATGGTTTATTTTATTTATCAAAAGGAGAAACTACACATACATATAGTGTATTTGATTTATTTGGCAGAGAAATTTTAAAAGCAGGGGCCAATACACATAGTCTTGATTTATCTCAATATGCTAAGGGAATGTATCTTTTGCAAGTAATAACCCCTAAAGGCGTAGGTAAGACTATTAAATTGTTGAAAAATTAGCCCCTATAAAGTATATTGAACTTTCAATACTTTTTGAGTTTGAGGTGTTAGCCGAAAACGATGATCTATTCGATGTCCCATAATCCATAGAATTTGACTTCCACTACAAAGAAGATAGGTGTTTTGTTTATCGTATAAACTAAATTTATGATCGCTAAAATAATCTTGTAACTTTTGTTTGTGACACATTCCTAAAGGATAGAAAAAATCGCCCTCTTGCCATTGTCGAATATACAATTCATCCTTGATTTTCGCTGCATCAAAATAAGCAATATCGGGCGTAGTTTGCAAACTTGTTATCGCTGTAACGGACAAAGTTGAATAGGTAAATTTGGGATACTTTTTGGCATCGTCTTTTTTTTGAAGGATCAGTTTGCCCCTATCTTTAAGTAAACGATGAGTGGGAGAGTCGTAATACTTCCCCGATTGCTCTTTTGACAAATGCGCTGTAATTTGGGCGATTTGCGCAGAAGAAAATCCAAATCGACACAAGTACTCATATAAAAACAATTCGTACTGAGGAAGGGCTAAAAGGTCTTTCAAAGAAGTTTCAATACATATTCCCACATCTTTGTTTTTTACCAACAATTGTGAAGCATGTATATCATACCATTCCTTTACAATTTCTTGGCATTGATATAAACGCTGCATGCTTTCTTGTAAATGAGAAGTAAACAAAGGATGAACCTCCTTGCATAGAGGTAAAATATGATGTCGAATTTTGTTTCTTAAGTATTTATCCGAGGCATTACTCCCATCTTCCACATGAGAAAGGCCTTCCTGGCTCGCATAATTTTCTATTTGCTCACGTGTGGCAAATAATAAAGGGTGCAGAAGTTTGCCATTTTTGGGCAATATACCACGCATTCCCCTAATACCTGTACCTCTACAAATATTAATAAAAAAAGTTTCCGCATCATCATCTTGATGATGAGCGGTAGCATAATAATCAAAAGCTTGCGTTTGTACAAGTTCTTCAAAATAGGCAAAACGTAAATCTCTCGCTGCCATTTGTATGGAGATGTGTTGTTCTTGCGCATACGCTTTAGTATCAAATCGAATAGTGTAAAATGGAAGATTCCATTGCTTGGCCAAATTTTCCACAAATTGTTGATCAATATCGGCATCACCCTCTCTTAGAGAAAAATGACAATGAGCAATGGCAATATTAAAACCTGCTTTATAAAATAAATGAGCCATTACTACCGAATCGACTCCCCCACTTACGGCAAGTAATATACGTTGTGAGGGCTGAAAAAGTTGTTCTTTTTCTATATATTTTAAAAACTCTTGTACCACTACAAGCTACGTTTTACCTCCGTTTGTTCGTAACCTTCAATAATATCTCCCACTTTAACATCATTAAAGTTTTCTATATTCAAACCGCAATCTTGTCCAGCTACCGCTTCTTTTACATCATCTTTAAAACGACGTAAAGAACCTAATTTGCCAGTATGAACTACAATACCATCACGAATAATACGAACTTTAGTTTGACGATTGATTTTTCCATCCAACACAAAACTACCTGCAATCGATCCTAATTTACCTATTTTAAATACTTCTCGAATTTCAAGATTACAAACAATTTTTTCTTGAATTTCAGGAGAAAGCATGCCTTCGATAGCATCCTTAATTTCATTGATGGCATCATAAATAATAGAATACAAACGAATATCTATTTGTTCTGCTTCTGCCAATTTACGAGCACTTTGAGAAGGTCGAACTTGGAAGCCAATAATAACCGCATTGGAAGCCGAAGCCAACAAAACATCCGATTCGGTAATTTGTCCTACCGATTTGTGAATTACATTGACCTGCACTTCTGGAGTAGACAATTTCAACAAAGAATCCGACAAAGCTTCTATAGAACCATCCACATCCCCTTTGACTATAATATTCAATTCTTTGAAATCACCAATGGCAATACGACGACCAATTTCATCTAAAGTAATATGTTTTTGAGCTCGTAATCCTTGTTCACGTTGCAATTGATGACGACGAGTAGCCGCATCTTTCGCATCTTTAGCATTGGCTACCACATTGAAAATATCACCTGCTTGTGGAGCGCCATTCAATCCAAGCATTAAAACGGGAGTTGAAGGACCTGCAGTTTGTACCACTTGATTTCGCTCATTGTACATTGCTTTTACAGTTCCATAAGTCACACCTGCTAAAATATGATCCCCTATTTTTACACTTCCATCTTGAATCAAAATTTTGGCAACATAGCCTCGTCCTTTATCCAAAGAGGATTCTATAACTGTACCTTTTGCTCTTCGATCAGGCGTAGCTTTAAGTTCCAACATCTCAGCTTCTAGTAGTACTTTTTCGAGCAATTGCTCCATATTTAGTCCCTGCTTTGCCGAAATATCTTGACTTTGATATTTTCCACCCCATTCCTCTACTAAGAGGTTCATTTCGGCAAGTGCTTGTTTGATTTTTTGAGGATCTGCACCTGGTTTATCTATTTTATTTATGGCAAATACCAAAGGTACGCCTGCTGCTTGCGCATGATTAATGGCTTCAATGGTTTGAGGCATTATCCTATCATCTGCCGCAATCACAATAATTGCAATATCGGTTACTTTAGCTCCACGTGCACGCATAGCCGTAAAAGCTTCGTGACCTGGCGTATCTAAAAAAGTTATTTTTTTACCATTTTCCAAACGCACTTCATACGCCCCTATATGTTGCGTAATTCCTCCTGCTTCCCCTGCAATTACGTTGGTTTTTCGGATATAGTCTAAAACAGATGTTTTACCATGGTCAACGTGTCCCATTACTGTAACAATAGGTGTTCGAGACACCAACTCACCCATCACTTCTTCTTCTTCTTCAATATTGTCCATAACTTCGGCATCGACAAATTCTACATCAAAGCCATATTCTTCAGCCACTAATGAAATGGGGTCTGCAGTAAGACGTTGGTTGATGGAAACAAACAAACCTAAAGACATACAAGTAGCAATAATTTTAGTTACTGGAATATTCATCATCGTAGCTAATTCATTGACTGTAACAAATTCGGTTACTTTCAATATCTTTTGTTCTTGCATCATCCGTTCTTGCTCTTCATGCATCGAACTATTTACATTTGCACGCTTCTCACGACGGTGTTTAGATGTTTTTGATTTGCCTAGAGGACTCAAACGAGCCAAAGTTTCCTTAATTTGCTTTTCTATTTCTTGTGCATCTACGGGTACAGGCGCTATTTTATGATTACCCCCTCTTTTATTCTTATCTTTTTTATTCCATGAATTTCCACCTGCTGAATTATTAGCATTTCCTTTTTGGTCAGGACGATTAATGGTAACCACACTGCTAACAGCACCTACAGGTTTATCATCTTTGATTCGTTTCCGTTTCTTTTTGTTTTGGCTTAGATCTTCCTTGGAAGAAGCTACGGGTTTTGATTTTTTGTCAAATTGACTTAAATCAATTTTAGCACCTACTATTTTAGGACCTTCTAATTTGGTATATTCTGTTTTTAAGAAATTATCTTCTTCTGCTACGGGAGCTACTACGAGTGGAGTGTTGGCAAGAGGTGTTAGATTAGGCGTTTCTGTAAGTGGTTTTACTCCTTTTGCCCCATTGGTATCTTTGGTCTTATGTGTTGTACTCGCCTCCTTATGCTTATAGGTTTCTTCCTTTTTATTTGGATCTTCTTTATACGCATTTGGTTTTTTAGTAGATTGTCCGCCCTCCGACTTTGGTTTTTCTTTGGTGTGAGTAGCTTTTTTGCCATCCTTACTCTGTGGCTTTTTATCAGGACGCGTGCGACTATTGATACTTGATAAATCAATTTTCCCTACAATTCTAGGTCCATTTTCCACTTCTATCTCTTCGGATTTAACATTATTCTCAGTCGCTATATTTTCTAATTTTTCTTCTTCAGCTTCGACCTTCGCTGGTTTTTCTATTTCAGGGCTTTGCTCTATGGGAGTGATACATTCTTCTACTTTTGGCTCCACCCTCACGACTTCTTCTTGTATAGACAATTCACTTAAGTGTTCTTTGCTTTGAGCTTCTTCTTTAGAGGAGATCACTTCCTCAATATTCTTTGCTTGAATTGGATTTGGGGTATCTTCCACTAGGGGTTTTTCGTCCTCTATTGGATGTACTGACTCCAATTTTTCATTTTCAACTTTTGCAAGCGTTTCAATTTCTTTTAGTTCTTCAACTTTTGCAGGGGTTTCAACTTCTTTTACTTCTTTTATTTTTGCAGGAACTTCAACTTCTTTCGTTTCTTCAACTTTTACAGGAGTTTCAACTTCCTTCACCTTTTCTTCTACCTCTGGTTCTGATTCTTTAAAAAGTTCAACTTGGTCGGATGTTTCCTTCTCTTTATTATGGGAAACTGTACTTTTCTTTCCTTGACTTGCTTTGCGAGTAGTGGCTTTATTTTTTGCCGTAGTAGAGACACTCTCACTAGGCTCATTTGAGATATTCATACTCTTAATCCGAAACAATTCTTCTTCCTCTTCTGGCGCATCCACTTTTATTGTTTCTTCGATAGATAAGCTAGCTTTCTTTTGATGAAGTTCAAGGTTGATTTTACTTGCAGTTTCTTTTACCGATTTTTCAGCCTGAAATTCGCGTGCCAATATTTCATACTCCGCAGGATTGAGCGGGGTATTGGGCGTAATTTCGCCACTTGCGACATGTCCTTTCTTAACTAAGAAATCAATAGCGGTTTGTACACCAATATTAAATTCCTTCGCTGCCTTGGAAAGTCTTATTTTTTTAATTTCTTCTGCCATTAGGATTGATTTTTTTCCTCTTATCTAATTATCGATTAAAATACAATATCTCAATTTTAGCAAAACTTTTGTGGTTTTGCAAACTATCACTGATACTATCAACGTTTTTGTGCAATTTGCACTGTATATTTATACGTCTTTTGCTTATTCAAATTCTTCCCCTAAAATTTTGATCACATCTTGAATTGTTTCTTCTTCCAAATCGGTGCGTTGAGTTAACTCTTCAACAGACAAAGCCAAAACATCTCTTGCTGTATCACAACCTATCGCTTTGAGTTGATCCAATATCCATTGTTCTATCTCATCATTAAACTCTTGCAAATCGACATCATCATCGGTGTTTTCACTATCTCGATACACATTGATTTCATAATTTGAAATCCGTCCAGCCAATTTGATATTACATCCACCTTTACCTATTGCCAAGGATATTTGATCTGGTTTCATTGAAACTTCAGCCGTTTTATTGGCTTCATTTATTTTTATATCTAATATTTTGGCAGGACTCAAAGCCCGTGTAATCATCAATTCAGGATTTGTGGTATAATTGATCACATCTATATTTTCATTGCGAAGTTCTCGAACAATACCATGAATACGTGCCCCTTTCATTCCAACACAAGCGCCTACGGGATCAATTCTATCATCATACGATTCAACGGCTACCTTTGCTCTTTCGCCAGGTTCGCGTTCTATCCGTTTGATCGTAATCAAACCATCAAAAATTTCAGGTACTTCTTGTTCAAACAAACGCTCCAAAAATACAGGCGAGGTACGAGATAAAATAATTATAGGCGTATTGTTTCTTACATCCACTTTTAGCACCACCGCACGTACAGTATCCCCTTTTCTAAAAAAATCAGCAGGAATTTGTTCCGTTTTAGGAAGCACTAATTCAATGCCATTATCATCCAACAAAAGAGTTTCGCGTTTCCATATTTGATAAACTTCACCTGTGATAACTTCACCTATACGCTCCTTGTAGCGTTTGTAGATATTGTTATTTTCGTAATCTTGAATTTTTGAAACCAAACTTTGACGAATATTCAAAATTTCACGACGACCAAAATCTTTCATTTTAATAGGTTCTGACACTTCTTCTCCTACTTCAAAATCGGGTTCAATTTTAATGGCTTCCGAATATGGAATTTCTAATACCTCATCTTCGAGTTCAGCATCTTCTACAATGGTGCGATTGCGCCAAATTTCTAAGTCTCCCTTATCGATGTTTACAATGATATCAATATTTTCATCCGTGCCGTATTTTTTGATGAGCATACTTCTGAATACGTCCTCTAAAATACGCATCATAGTTTCTCTATCGATGCTTTTTAAATCTTTAAACTCTGAGAAACTTTCAACCAAATTGATACTTTCCATGTTTTATTTTTATTTGAATGATATGACTATTTTTGTTTCTTTTATTTCTGTGTATGGCATGGTACGAAGTAAATCGGTCGTTACAATCGAGTTTGACTCTGCTTTATTTTTTTTCGATTTTGCCTTAGAGGGATGCAATTCTACACTTACTTGCGTAGCATCTGCAGTCTTTATAATTCCTTTTAAAACTTCTCCATCTATTCGCACAATCTTCACTTCTTGCCCTATGTTTTTTTGATATTGTTTGTATACCTTAAAAGGCAAGTCCAAACCAGCCGAAGATACATACAGTTCAAAATCTTCCACCTCTCTATCTAATAAATTTTCTACGTAACGACTTATCTTTACACAATCATCTATACCTACACCTTCAAAACTATCTACAAAGATGTAAATTTGATTTGCCGCTTTTACATTTAGTTCTACGATATACAAATCAGTACCTTGAATACAATCTTGTACTAACTTTTCTATTTGTTGTTTTGTAATCATACGAATAATTTATAAAAAAAATGGGGCTAATCGCCCCGCCTATCTTTCCTTAAATTGCTCATTCCTTTGTAAATGACGCATCGAACCTTTCCCTTCAAATCGATGGCAAAGATAGTACTTATTTTTTGATTTTCCTAATATTTTTTTCGATTTCTGCTTTGGTAGATTCTAACACCAAATGCAATGTTTTATGTACAGGTATCTCCCAATTTTTTGATGTTATTTAAATGGAGAACCCTCTCTGCGTTTTTTGATAAGAAAAGGAGTTATAAAAGATATAATTGAGTCCATTCTAAAAGATATAATTGAGTCCAAAAGAAAAGCTATATACCCCATCTCTTTTGTCTAAGGCTTTTCCAAATTCTAAAGATCCCACAAAATTGCTGTTCACAATTACTTTAAATCCTAAGCCTGCCGAACAATGTGGATATTCGGTTTGCCCACTATAAATTTGTGAAGAATGACTTTCTTTTATTTCCTTTGCTCTATATTTGCGAACTACCATGCCCGCATCAAAAAAAGGATTGACCACAAAATACCAATTTTGATTCAAAAAACGAATGTATCCAAAACGATAGCGCAATTCGACATTGCCCCAAGCAATACCTGCACCCACTGCTCTATTTCGCGCCACCCCTCTTATAGAATTAACCCCACCCAAACCTTCCGAAAAATTTTGATTCATAATAATACAATACAAATAACTTTGTTCATAATATGGACTTTCCCCTAAAAAAGTCGTTTGATAAGCCAAATGATACGCAAGGGTCAATTTATCTTTATACAGTGGAATATAATGACGAAAATGCAAATTTGCTTTAGCAAAACTATGTCCTTGTTGATCGATAAAATCGGGCGCTATACTCACCATTAGTTCAGCTTGCATTCCTTTTTTTGGATCGGACTCTATATCTCGCGTATCGTAAGTAATGCTTCCATTGAACCCAAGAATATTACCTCCTGCGGCTTCTTCGGGCTTAATAATTTTATAATGCTTATACAAATTAAACAAACTTTGGTTTGTATCCCTAAGGTCGGTCTGAATACAATAATTGAAATAGGAAATTCCAACTCCCCAGTTGAGATGTGGAATAATTTCACCCTGAAAAGTAATAAAGGCTTTAAATTGCGAACGATTAAAAGTGTAAAATTTAGAATCTATTTTATGTAAACTAGGACTTTCGTAGCCATTATATCCTCTAAAACCTGCGTAGGGCTCCATGATATAGTTTAACTCTCCAGATAAACGATAATTCTTAATAATTTGTTTGGAGTCGTAAGTCAATCGAAAAACACCTGATCCCTTAGAAAAATAAGACCCTACAAAAAATATTTTTTGTTTGTAATTGGGATAAAAGCTAGGTTTTCCAAAATCATAAACAGTACAAATCGCTCCCAATTGAAAGCCTAGATCCGTATTGTAGCCAATTACAGGAAGAGGAATAAGATTCCAACCCGATTTGATTTTCTCTGGTTTTTTAATTTTGCGAGTGATAATATTCGTATCTTCGTTTTTATCCTGCACTAATTGAGCTTGACTATATGAAAATCCACACAAGTAAAATAAAAATATTTCAATTAATTTTTTTCCTATTTTCACCAATTTTCATAGATTTTCACAGATAGTTTAGATACAAATGTACTGAAAATTTAAGACTTTGCAAAAACAAAACATTTCCAAAAAATGAAAAACAAACTGAATTTAAATTATTTTATTTTAAAGGAAATCATATACAAAAAAAACGAGTGCTAAATATAATTTAGCACTCGTTTATACGTAAGAATTAGAAATCGCTTATCTATTGTTGTTTTTGCTTTTATCTATTCCTTTTGAGGTAGAGTAGTTAATTTTGAAAGCACCTACTTTGCGTAGCTCTTGTTTTACATCCGTAACAACCCCCATTTTAGCCGATCTATCGACTTTCAAGGAAGTGGTTAGCAATGGACGATCTACTTCGTCTCGAGCTTGACGTTCAGCTTCAATATAATCACCAATTTCAGCTACTTCGCCAAATTGATCATTCAATTGTATTCTAGGTTCTGTTCCATATTTTTGAGCATCTATAGGCTCTCCAATATAAATGTAACTTACCAATGATTTTTTTTCAAGTTTTTGAATTTCTGTTGCTTGAGGAGCTCCAATTTTTACAAACAAAGTACTCTGGCGCATGGTTGTAATAACCATAAAGAAAAACAACAACATGAAAATAATATCGGACATTGATCCTGTATTAATTTCGGGAGTTTCTTTTTTTGTTCCACTATGAAATTTTGCCATCTTACTTTCCTCCTGTATTTGTTGTGTTAGCCGTCATATTATTGTTTACGGGTTCTGCTTCGGAAATACTGACAGGAATTGCTTTTTGGATTGCTTCTTTTTGTACATCCGTTTTCAAATCATCAAATCGAGCACCAAATCTTTCCTGAGAAAGTTCATCTCGCAATTCGTGCACAGCGGCAGTGAGTTCGTTTTGAACTTTAATATACATTTCATACGAAGTACCTCGGTCATTCTTTAAAGAAATCACGCCTTTTGAAATTTGCACATTGCCTAGGCCCTCTATTTCCTTCATTACCTGCTCCGATTTATGTACATCTCCTGAAGGATTTGCCAAAAACTCTTTGCATTGTTCTCTTAAATCCTGCACTTCCACGTTCGCTCCTTGCACACGAATTTCATCTCTAAAATTGATCCCTACTTTAAATACATTTCTTTCATGTATCTCTGGTTTGGGTGCATTTGGAGGAAGAGGAGGCGGAAGACGACGAGCAATACCCAAATCGGTATCAATAGATGAGGTCAACAAGAAAAACGTCAACAACAAAAATGATATATCAGACATTGACCCCCCATTTATCGCGGGACATTTTTTAGCCATAATAATTTACTTTTTAAACGGTCTTGAAAGTTCGGAACCAACTAAGGTTAAAATAACTCCTACAAATAGGATATAAAACATGTTCAAACCACTTCCAATAAGTTTGGAAAGGGCATAATCAGTACCCACTTTTTGAAAAAGGGTTTCACTGACATTGGTAGAGGAGGCGGCTATATAAGAAATGACAAATATGACAACAAGTCCTATAATGCCATACAACGTTTCTTTTGACTTAGCTATATTACCAAAGAATTGCCTAATTGAAAAAAACAGTAAAGCAATGATTGCAATGATAAAAAGAGCATACGTCAAATATAAACCTATGTTTATTAATGTATCTTCCATTGGATTAAATCTCCTTATTTTTTATGAGAATATTTAACAATTAAATCCATAAAAGTGATAGAAGAATCTTCCATCGCATTTACAATAGATTCTATTTTTGTACTCAAATAGTTATAAAAAATTTGAATCATAATAGCAACAATAAGACCAAATACAGTAGTTAACAAAGCCACTTTCATACCACCAGCAACAACTGTGGGAGAAATATCACCTGCAGCTTCAATTTGGTCAAAGGCTTGTACCATCCCAACAACTGTACCCAAGAATCCGAGCATAGGTGCAATAGCGATAGTAAGTGCAATCCAAGAAAGATTTTTTTCTAGTTTACCCATTTGAACACCACCGTAAGAAACAATTGATTTTTCAACCATTTCAACGCCTTCATCCATACGAGTTAAACCTTGATAGAAAATACTTGCAACAGGTCCTTTTGTACTACGGCAAACTTCTTTGGCTGCATCAATACCACCTTCGTTAAGTGCATTTTCTACTTTTGTCAATAATTTATCTGTATTCGTAGTAGCAAGATTCAAGTAAATGATACGTTCAATTACTAAAGTCAAACCAAGAATTAATACCAACAAAATAGGAGTCATCCAAAGAGCACCCCCTTCAATGAATTTTTGTTTAAGTACTTGATTGAAAGATTGAGATTCAGCAACGACTTCAGTGTCGGCTTCAGCAACAGCAGCATCTGCAACTTGTTCGGTTGTATCAACTTGTTCGGTTGTAGCAGTAGCATTTGTTGTATCTTGTGCTTGTGCAATGTTAGCCGTGCCAAAAGTAAGCAAAGCAACCATGGAAAATAATGAAATGAGTTTTTTCATGACTTTTAGTAATTTATTTTTTTTGTTTGTTTTATTTTATTTTATTTAATTTAATTTAATCATTCTATTTTCTAATTCAGTGGCGGAGAAGGTGGGATTCGAACCCACGAAACGCTTGTGGCGTTTACACACTTTCCAGGCGTGCGCCTTCGACCAACTCGGCCACCTCTCCCTTTTTCAAACCGCTAATTTACGACTTTTTTTTGGAACTCTAAAATTTAATTTCTTTATTCTGTTATTTTAATATTATTTTTCACTCTATTCTATAAATAAATTGCTTGCATCGGAACTCATTTCTCCACATATCGACTGTGTCAAACTGTCAATTTTTTCTTGTTGAGAGGTATTCTGCCCCAAGAGCATCATCATTTTAGTGAGCGCCGATTCCGTAGTAATATCATAGCCATTAATTACACCTATTTCTTTTAATGCCGTACTCGCTGCATATTTTCCCATTTCCACACTTCCTTCCACACATTGAGTTACATTAATTATGAGTATGCCTTTTGCAATTGCTTGCGCTAATAAATTTGAAAACCATGCCACCGTTGGCGCATTACCTGAACCATAACTTTCCAAAACAATTCCTTTCAAATTAGGAATCGACACTAAGGATTTTAGTGTATCTTCTGTCATTCCAGGATAAATTTTTATAAGTAAAATATCTTGGCAAATCCGCTTGTTGACTTTAAAAGGCAAGCAATCTCTATTTGACAATATTAAATGGCGATGCCATTTGATATGAACCCCCAATTTTGCTAATGAAGGATAATTGCCCGAAACAAAAGCATTGAAATATTCGGCACTTTGTTTAGTAATTCTATTTCCACGATAGAGTTTGTTTTCAAAACAGACACATACCTCAGGCACCATAGGTTTTTCTTTTTCATCTACAGTTGCGGCCATTTCAAAAGCATTAATCAAATTGTCTTTTCCATCACTTCGCAATACCCCTATGGGTAATTGAGAACCTGTGAAAACAACGGGTTTGGCCAAATTTTGCAACATAAAACTCATTGCAGAAGCCGTATACGCCATTGTATCCGTACCATGCAACACCACAAATCCATCATATACTGTATAGTTTTTCTCTATAACCTCAGCAATTTCAATCCAACCTTCTGGCCCCATATCGGAAGAGTCAATGAGTTGCTCAAAACAATGAGCCGTAATATCTATATCCAATGCTTTTAAACTAGGCACCGCTTCCATAATAGAAGCAAAATTAAAAGGATGTAAGGCTCCTGTTCGAGGATCTTGCACCATTCCAATGGTTCCACCAGTATATATTACAAGAATTTTGCGTTTTTTTGACATAAGGATGCAAATGTACTATTTTTTTTAAATTTTACAAAAACACTATGCCAATTTAGTAAGCGCCGTTTTAATACGAGCAATTGCTTCGACTAAACGTTCCATTTTGGTTGCATAGGAAATACGCACACATTGTGGATCCCCAAAAGCATCTCCTCCTACTAAAGCCACATGCGCTTCATCTAAAAGATAGTTTGCCAAATCGGCTCCCGTATGAATTGTATAATTTTTGTAACTTTTATTTATAAATTCTTTGATATTCAAAAACACATAGAAGGCTCCCTCTGGCATATTTACACTTAAACCTGGGATTGCAGAAAGTTCAGACATTACCACATCTCTTCGTTCTTTGAATGTTTTGACCATACTTTGAATGGATTCCGATTTTTTAGGTTCTTCGGTCATGGCAGCAATAGCCGCACGCTGTGCAATAGAAGAAGCTGCAGAGGTCATTTGGCCTTGAATTTTAGAGCAAGCACCTGCGATTTCATCACAAGCAGCAATATACCCAATACGCCATCCAGTCATTGCATATCCTTTAGATACCCCATTGACGACAATCACTCGATCTTTAATTTCGGGAAATTGAGCTAGACTTTCATGTTTTCCTGAAAAATTAATATATTCATAAATTTCATCAGCGACTACATACACTTGCGGATTGGCAAGTAAAACATCTGCAATAGCACGCAATTCACTGTGGGTATAAACCATTCCCGTGGGATTGCTAGGACTATTGAGTATCAAAAGTTTTGTTTTAGATGTGATGGCCGACTGTATTTGCGCTGCAGTCACTTTAAAATTTTGTTCAATTCCCGCTTTGATATAAACAGAAATTCCATCACATAGCTGTACTAATGCTGGATATGAAACCCAATATGGAGTTGGAATAATCACTTCGTCCCCTTCATTTAAGGTTGCTAAAAACACATTTGTCAAAGAATGTTTGGCTCCATTAGATACAACAATTTGTGAAGGCTTGTATTCTAAATTATTATCCCTTATTAGTTTTTTTGCAATTGCTTCTCTTAAATCTAAATACCCAGGAACTGGAGGATAATGGGTGAAGTTTTTTTCAATTCCTTCCACACCTGCTTTTTTGATCAATTCGGGAGTGTCAAAATCAGGCTCTCCTATACTTAAATTGATTACGTCAATTCCTTGACTTTGTAATTCACTACTACGACGACTCATTGCCAATGTTTCGGAGGCAGGCATACGTAATATTCTATTTGATAACATAGATGCACACATATCAATATATTTTTAAAATTTCATGTAAAAAAAAAGGCTCCTTCGCAGGCCGCCTTTCTGTTGGTTTTCCTTTGCTCAAATTATTTATTCGGCAGGAGTTTCGCTCGGTGCATTTTGTGCAGGAGCTGGAGCTGTATTCGGAAGTTGAGTAGGTAAAGCCGTGTTTGAACCCTCTACTGTAAGTTCCGTTGCATCCGTCGCATTATTATTTCCACGAGGAATTGAATAAGCAGCAAGTAAACTTAATACAAACAGTGCAATAGCTAAAACCCAAGTTCCTTTTTCTAGAAAATCAGCTGTTTTACGAGCACCCATAAATTGGTTACCTTGACCTCCAAATGTAGCAGATAATCCACCACCTTTAGGATTTTGAATAAGCACGATCAAACCGAGTAAAATACACACGATTAGAATTAAAATCGAAATAAAAATGTAGAATCCCATAGTATAATTAGTATTATTTTATTATTTTTTTCTTAGCTTCTCTAATTTCTTTTGCAAAGAAACGACTTTTTTCTGGATATTTCAAACTTAAATGCTTATATATTTCTATGGCCTTGTCTATGGCCCCTTGAGTAATATATAATTTAGCTAAAGTTTCACTGCCATTTTCAAAATCATCTTTAAGACTTTGATTGATATCGGCATCGTCAAAATATTTCTTTTTATTATCGGGGGTTATTAAGATATGATCGGGTTTAGTAAGAAAGCGTTCTATCAATTCTTCTTGACTCAATTCATGATTTTTAAGTTTGCTTTTTGCCGCACTTGCTTTTTTTGTTGTAGCGGGTTTAGCATTGGATTTTGCTTTAGGGCAAGACTGATTTTTGCTTGCTACATTTGTAGGTGATAACAACTGCGTTGTAGCAATATGAGGCAAATCTTCTTCAATTTCTTTCAATCGAGTTTTGGCAGCTTCAAGGGCTTGCGATTTGACAGGTCGTGCATCTATTGATTTTTGTGGCAAAGGACTATCTTCGGGCACAGCAATCCGTTTTGCATCCTCCGTCGGTAAAGAAATCGGATCTATTTCTACTTCATCAAAAAGGAGATTGCTAATAGTTATCGTTCCTAAGCGTGCGAAACGATCCCATTGCGCTTGTTTTTCTGGTTGATTTAGTTCGTCTTTTTGTTTTACAAGCGTTTCTTTAATTCGTTTTTTAGATAGATTGAGTTGTGGTTTAGAATTAATTTCATCAATACTTGCAATATGTTGTTTTAGCAATTGTCGATCAGGTACAGCGATAGCGGTATATGAAAGTTGATTATCAAAATTCGGATCGGCAATCTTTTTTAAATTAAGTAAAAATAACATTTGACCTACTTGGCAATACGGATAACTATCAACCATTTCTTTAAGGTCAATAAGACTTTCTTTTGAAAATTTGTCAAAATTCAAATAGGTAGTTAATAAATTTTTTTTACTCATTTTTTACAAAACTAATTTGCAAAGGTACTGAAAAATATCGTTTTGAACAAATTCTGAATTTTATTTATTACAAAAATTAGCAGGAAATTTGGCAGTAATGCCTTGATAAAATGTTTTTATTTTAATCATATCCACATCAATATCCCCCGAAATCACAAATTCGCTATCAATAGCACATTTTTTTTTCTTATAGTCTATATACGCGATATAGAGAGGCACTTCCGCTTTTTGAGCAATATAATAAAATCCTTTTTTCCAATTTTTAGTTGCTTTGCGAGTGCCTTCGGGCGTTAGGACTAAAGCCAAAGAATCGGCATTCTGCAATAAATTAGTGGAAAAATTCACCGTATTTAAAGCCTGTTGTCGATTTACAGGAACCCCTCCAAAAGCTTTGAGTATAAAATTAAGAGGAAAAATAAAAAGTTCTTTTTTAATAAGTACTTTCATAGGAATTCCTATTTTGTAAAACGCCAAACGTCCGATAATAAAATCCCAATTGCTCGTATGTGGAGCCACAATAAGGACATATTTGGCAGCCGAAGGACGAAATGAACCCACAGTCCATCCACATAAACGTAATAGTATATTTGCTATTGTTCGCATTTTTTATATTGTTAGAAGGGATAACCTATCCCAAAATTAAGTAATATATCTGACCATTGTGATTTTGGCAACACCCATTTTTCTCCATTTGGTTTGGCTGGATTCCTAAGTGGAATTGCGGCATCTAAACGAATAAGGAAAAAACCAAAATCATAACGTAATCCAAAACCCGCCCCGATGGCAATATCATTGATAAACGATTTAAACTGAAAAGCCGCACCTGGCATTTGTGGGTTATTTTTTAATAACCATATATTTCCTGCATCCACAAATAACGCACCTTTCAATCCTGCAAATATAGGAAAACGTTGCTCGGCATTCAATACTAAAGTAAGATCACCCAACTGCTCTATGGAATTATTTGAACTCTTATAGCTTCCAGGTCCTAATTGGTACAATCGCCACGCACGAATATTATTGCTCCCTCCTCCATAAAAACTTTTTTCATAAGGCAAGGATTTTGAATTCAAATAATAATACCCCACTCCCACCATGGCCCTTAACACTAGCGCAACATCAGGAGCAAATATAAAATGATGTTTATAGTCTATATCTGTTTTTAAATATTGAGCAAAAGGAATTGAAAAAATATCATATTGACCATTTTTATCTTTGTGAGCATTACAAGCTCTAAATCCCAAATATAATAAATTGCCAGCAGCCTCAACATTAAATCGAACAAAATTAAAACCTTTTTGGTTGCGTGCATCTTGCTCATTGTAAATATAAGAATAATGCGCATTGAGCAAAAAGTGATCTTCGTATTGATATTGAAAACGCTTGTTGGTCAACGAAAGGCTATCAATGGTATTGGCAAATTTGGATGAAGCATACATTTTTACAATATTTGCATCAATAGGCGTGAGCGTATGTGTATGTTTTCCATCTTTCCAATAATAGGCCATAGACGCATTGACAATGGTTCGTTGATAATCTTTTTTATATTGATAACTATATCCTAAGGAAATCAGAGTTTTGGGTCGAAAATATTTGGAAAATCGATCCACACTCACTGGGGACAAAAATCGTGGAATTTCCAAATTTGCTTCAATCTTTGCCTCAATCGTATTCAATAAAATAGGATTTTGTGCATTACTCAAAGCGGATTGTACATCTAAGGCAACGCCTAATTTTAAACCAAAAATCTCACCTCTTTTGAATATATTTTTGTCTTGCACTGCTATATTGGCAGCAATACCTTGTATACCTGAAGAAGTGGTCAGTTCGGCTTGCGTACTAAAATTGTATTTAGGCGACTGAGTCAAAGAAATATTACAGTTTAATTGATTGTTGTCCATATACGACTTGGTAGTATCATAAGGTAATTCTTGATAGGTAATATTGGTATATCCAAAAAGGCGCAGATCGGAAAGATTCAAATAAGATTGCTCCATATTTTGTAAAGAAAAGGTTTCAGAGGGAACTATAAATGTTTTTTGTGTCAAAACCTGTGGTTTGATATTCAATTTGTATTTATATTTTATATAATATGGAAGATTGGTATCCCCTGCTTTAATTTCTTTTTTGGTAAGCGTATTGATTAATTCTATATGGGTGCTTGTATCGGTGATTTTTTTTGGCATTTTATTACTTTCATAAATAAAATTTACATCATTGATATAATATTTTTTATGGGGCAAATATTTCGGATTTCCATTGCTATCAAGTGCAGCTTCACGCACGCCTCTCAAAATCATGGTAACATCCATGGTATGATTACCCAAAGCACTATCAATAGCATAACTGATATATTCTTTTGAAAAAGCATAATATCCTAAATCCTGCAAACGTTTAGTAATACGGGCTCTTTCTTTCTCAAGCACATCTACATCATAGATATTGCCCGATTTAAGTAAGGTTCGTTGTTTCCATTGGGTCATTAAATTCGCAATTGTCGTATCTTGAATATCTTTGTCTATATTGCGATAACGGTAAGGTTGATTGGGTTTAATTTCATAAACTACTTTTGCTTTTTTCTTTCTTTCAAAAATTCCTCGTTTCTTTACGACATAGGAAATATCTGGATTAAAATAGCCTTTGGAAGCCATTTTATATTGCATTCTATCTATGGTTTTTATAATTGCTTGGCTATCTAAAATTACGGCTGCTTGACCCAATTCGCGCAGTTTCCGATTCCACCAATTTTGATTGCTATCCTTGGACATATTGTATATACTCAATCGAATTCGTAAACCCAAAAAAGATTCATTAGGATCTTGAACCGTAAGTGAGAGTAAGTCGGATTTACTTAAATTTTGATCTGAACCCTTGATTTCCACCTTATTTTTTACCAATAATTTTTGCCCTTTCGAGAGTTTTTTTGTCCCCGAACAAGCTGTCAGTATAAAAATACTGAAACTCAAAAAAACAATATGTAAATATATTTTTTTGATAGTTTAATCTGTTTTTAAATTCCAATCTTTAGCCACTAGAAAATTATGTCTACGCGCATCTAATTCTTTTTTATGTATCGTTATGATGCCGCATTCTTCTCGAGAGGCTCCATTATACAATAACTCTCCTTGAAAATTGTAGGCTTGTGAAAATCCACTATATTGATATCCATCTCCATCACAACCTATTCGATTAACCCCTACACAATAAGCTTGATTTTCAATCGCACGCGCTTGCAACAAATGTATCCAATCATTTTGACGAACTTCGGGCCATGAAGCCACATACAATAAAACATCATAGCCATAAACAGCCTGTGTATACGTATTCATACTCCAACAAGGAAAACGCAAATCATAACATACTTGTAGCGCAAAATTCCAACCCCATTCGTGTACGATTTTTCGCATGGATCCCGCGGTAAATTCCAAAGCTTCTTTGCCGAGAGAAAACAAATAATGTTTATCGTAATATTCTATACTTGCATCAGGTCGCACCCATAAAAAACGATTGAATATTTTATCATTTTCACGAATAGCCACACTCCCTGCTATAACCGCTTGTTTCGCATGAGCCAGACTTTTCATCCACTCTACACTGGTTCCATTCATAGGTTCTGCCAACTGAGGATCTATACAAAAAGCCGAAGGAAATAATTCGGGCAATACATATAAATTGCACAAAGGCGACTCATGAATAATTTGGGCAATATGATCTAAATTCAATCGTGGCGATTTCCACACTAAATCCGTTTGAATAATACCTATTTGAAGTGTTTCTAAAGTAGTCATATTGTTGTATATGGTTTTTTATTTGACTAATCTTTATTAAGTAAGCGAGCAGACCCAGCTATACTTTATCCTTTTTAAAACACAAGCCTCGCTTGCGAAGTAGAAGACAAAAGTATAGTCAAGCCTGCTCGCTACTTGAAATCATTTACAGTAAAAATTATATTTTATCTAATTCTATTGTAAAGTGACGCATAATTGGCAATTCCTTGACAATTTTATATCCAGTGGTGATACTATCACGACGATCGAATACATTTTTAAGAGCCACGGCAATTACATCCATGTGATTATTTGTATACGTACGACGAGGAATAGCTAAACGTAATAATTCCAATTCAGGATAACGATTTTCACGTGTAATTGGATCGCGGTCGGCCAAAATAGCTCCGATTTCAACCCCACGGATACCTGCTTCCAAATATAATTCTACACCCAAAGTTTGTGCAGCAAATTGTTCTTTAGGAAGATTGTGTAAGATTTTTTTTGCATCTACAAAGATAGCATGACCACCAGCAGGACGTTGGTAAGGAATACCAAATTCATCTAAACGTTGACCAAGATATTCAACTTGTTTGATACGAGTTTCCAAATAATCAAATTCGGTACCTTCATCTAAACCTTGTGCTAACGCATTCATATCACGACCCGACATACCACCGTATGTTAAATAACCTTCATACATGATATTGAACATAGAGCAACCTTCATACCAATCTTTTTTACGAGTTGCAACAAATCCACCCATATTTACAATGGCATCTTTTTTGGCACTCATCGTCATGGCATCTGCATAAGAATACATTTCCTTAACAATTTCTTTGATTGTTTTATTTTCGTATCCTTTTTCACGAGTTTTGATAAAATAAGCATTTTCGGCAAAACGAGCAGAGTCGAATACAAGAGGTTTGTTGTATTTATCGGCCACCGCACGAACGTCACGAATATTTTGCATAGAAACAGGTTGGCCACCTGCGGTATTATTAGTAACCGTAACTAAGATAAAAGGAACTTTATCATGATATTCAGCCAATGCTTTTTCTAGTTTTTCAATAGAAATACTTCCTTTAAAAGGATGTTCTAATTGTGTATCTTTAGCTTCATCTATGGTAACATCCAAAGCCACCGCTTTACGATATTCAATATGTCCTTTGGTTGTATCAAAGTGTGAGTTGCCAGGAATCACGTCTCCTGCTTTTACTAAAAATGAGAAAAGCACATTTTCAGCTGCACGGCCTTGGTGAGTAGGTAAGAAATAATCAAATCCTAGGATTTTTTTGATGGCAGCTTCCATTTTGAAAAAAGAACGTGCCCCTGCATAACTTTCGTCGCCAAGCATCATTTCTGACCATTGTTTATCACTCATGGCTCCCGTGCCAGAATCAGTTAAAAGATCAATAAAAACATGATCCGATTTCAATTTAAAAAGATTGTACTTTGCTTCTTTGATCCATTGTTCACGTTGTTCACGTGTACTACGAGTAAGAGGCTCTACCATTTTAATACGGTAAGACTCTGCAAAAGGTAATTTCATAATTTTGTATTTTAATAGTTTTTTGTTCTATGCCATCTTTTTACCAATAGCATCATTATATAATTTTTTGTATTCTTCAATTTTTCCAAAATCTTCATCATCGACAGAAATACGACCTTGCGTAATATGTCCTAAATATACAGCAGGCACGCCAGTAGCCATCATCAAGTCGATAAATTCAGCTTCTACATTTGGATCAATAGAAACAACAATACGTCCTTGTGCTTCCCCAAACAAATAGGAGTCGATACGATATTCACTATCAGTCAAAATATCAAATCCCAAATTGTTGACCATAGCCGATTCCAAAAGAGTGATGATCAATCCTCCATCAGAAATATCATGTGCAGAAGAAATGATTTTTTCGTTAATTAAACCCAAAACCGCTTGATGTACATCAAATTCTTCATCTAAATCCATATAAGGAGCTGGAGATAATTTGACCCCCTTATAATTATATAAATATTCTGAACAATTGATATCTTCTTTTGCATAACCAAGCATATAAATGGAGTCTCCTTTTTTCTCAAAAGCCAAACCCATTTGTTGTTTTTTATCCAAAAGACCTATCATTCCTATAGTAGGCGTAGGATGTACCGCTTCTATATTTTTACCTACTTGACATTGATTGTAAAAACTAACATTACCACCTGTGACAGGGGTATGGAATTTTTTACAAGCATTGCTCATTCCCTTAATTGCACCCACAAATTGCCAATAGACTTCGGGATTATATGGATTGCCAAAATTTAAACAATTTGTAATTGCCAAGGGTACTCCCCCAGAACAGGCAATATTACGGGCAGCTTCGGCCACCGCAATTTCAGTACCTTTCAAAGGATTGGAATACACATAACGAGAAATACAATCCACGGTCATCGCAATGGCATTATCTGTATTTTTAAGATTGACAATGGCCGCATCGGAAGGCTTGTTGGTAGTCATATTTTTGGTTCCTACCATTGAATCGTATTGCTCATAAATCCAACGTTTTGAAGCAATATTAGGTTGAGCACAAAGATATTTAGTAATCTTTTTAACCTCTTCCATATCAGGTTCGGCAATCGTATTGATATCGAACTTTTTCGTTTTTTCAAAATATTTGGGTTCTTTGTATTTGCGGTCGTACACGGGAGCTCCTCCTCCTAAAACCAAAGGAGCCGCGGGTACATCTGCCACCAATTCACCATGACGATAGAACATCAAACGATCTTCATCTATCACCTCTCCTATTTCCGCACAATTCAAATCCCATTTGTCGAATATATCTTTGATTATTTTTTCTTTTCCTTTTTGTACCACTATCAGCATTCTTTCTTGAGATTCTGAGAGTAGAATTTCCCAAGCTTCCATATTTTGTTGACGAAGTGGCACCTTATCTAAGTCTATCTTCATTCCACTATGCCCTTTTTCTGACATCTCGGAAGTGGAGCAAATAATGCCCGCAGCGCCCATATCTTGCATCCCTACTAGCGCATGGGTAGCAATAATTTCCAAGGAAGCTTCCATCAGCAACTTTTCTTGAAAAGGGTCTCCTACTTGAATGGACGGAATATCTTCAGCCGAATTTTCGGTAATGTCGGCAGAGGCAAATGTAGCGCCATGAATACCATCTTTACCTGTGGCGGAACCTACAATAAAAACAGGATTGCCTTTTCCTTTTGCAACTGCAGAAGTAAGACTTTCTTTGCGCATAATGCCCACAGACATTGCATTTACTAAAGGATTTGAATTATAGGACTCATCAAAACAAACTTCACCCGCCACCACTGGCACTCCAAAAGCATTGCCATAATCACCAATCCCCTTTACAACTCCTCTCAATAAATGTTTGGTATGATCCGTGTCTATATTTCCAAAATGTAATGAATTTAATTGCGCAATAGGACGAGCTCCCATAGTGAAAATATCTCGATTAATACCTCCTACACCCGTTGCAGCACCTTGATATGGTTCAACAGCACAAGGATGATTGTGTGATTCTATTTTAAATACACAAGCATACCCATCCCCCACATCTACCATTCCTGCATTTTCCTCTCCTGGCTTAACTAAAAGTTGTTCCCCATCACGAGGAAGAGTTTTTAACCATTTGATAGAATTTTTATACGAAGCATGCTCAGACCACATTACAGAAAAAATACTCAATTCAGTAAAATTGGGCACTCGTCCCAAATGTTGCTTAATTATTTCAAATTCTTCGGGGAGTAATCCTAACTCCTGGGCTGTTTGTAGTGTAACTTTTTGTGTTGACATAATATTTTTAAATTAAAAATAAGGGAAGAATGTTTACAAAAGTAAGATTTTTATGCCTTTTAAGCAAATAAAATCTTTCAACTTTAAAGCTTTTAATTTAAATTCTATTTTTTTACCTTAAAAGCTAAGTGATTAATAAAATTTTATGTACTTTTGTTCTTTATTTAGCAGAGTTTAAATAAAAGCCAGATCTGATTTAATTATCTATAAACTAAAATATTATGCAAAGAGACACGCAAATTTTCGATCTAATTGAGCAAGAAAGAAAGCGTCAAACCGAAGGGATTGAGCTTATTGCTTCAGAAAACTTCGTTAGCGAGCAAGTAATGCAAGCTATGGGTTCTGTATTGACCAACAAGTATGCAGAGGGTTATCCAGGCAAACGTTATTATGGGGGATGCCAAATTGTGGATCAAACTGAAACCATCGCTATTGAACGCGCAAAACAATTATTTGGAGCCGCATGGGCAAATGTACAACCTCACTCAGGCGCACAAGCCAACATGGCTGTTTTACTCGCTTGCTTGAAACCTGGCGATGTATTTATGGGCCTAGATCTTTCTCACGGAGGTCACCTTTCTCATGGTTCACCCGTAAATTCTTCGGGAATTCTTTACAAACCAGTGGCTTACTCTATCGAAGAGGCTACGGGTTGTATCAATTATGATATCATGGAAGAAGTAGCTTTACGTGAACATCCAAAATTAATTATCGGAGGTGCGTCTGCGTACTCTCGTGATTGGGATTGGAAACGTATGCGCGAAATAGCCGACAAAATAGGCGCTATTTTAATGGGAGATATTTCTCACCCTGCAGGTTTGATTGCACGCGGTTTGTTGAATAATCCTATTCAATATTGCCATATTTGCACAACGACCACTCACAAAACACTTCGTGGACCTCGTGGTGGTTTAATTTTAATGGGCAAAGATTTTGAAAATCCTTGGGGTTTAAAAACACCTAAAGGAGAAATTAAAAAAATGTCTCAACTTTTGGATTCTGCCGTTTTCCCAGGCACACAAGGCGGTCCTCTTGAACACGTAATTGCAGCCAAAGCCGTGGCTTTTGGCGAATGTTTAAGCGATAGCTATTTGACGTATATCAAACAAGTGAAAGCCAATGCTGCTGCTCTATGTAAAGCTTTTGTAGACAAAGGATATAAAGTAATTTCTGGAGGTACCGATAATCACTTAATGTTGATTGACCTTCGTACCAAATTTCCTGATATTACAGGAAAATTAGTAGAAAACACTTTGGTTAAAGCCGATATTACACTTAATAAAAATATGGTTCCCTTTGATAGTCGTACGCCATTTAGTACTTCGGGTATTCGCGTAGGTACACCTGCCATCACCACTCGAGGATTGAAAGAAAACGATATGGCAGTTATTGTGGATCTCATTGATGAAGTAATTAGCAATATTGACAATGAAACTAAAATTGCCGAAGTTCGCAAAAAAGTAAATGCAATGATGAGCAATCGTCCTTTATTTGCTTGGTAAGAACGAAGAATTTCACTTTAATAAAATGAAAAAGCGATTTCAATTAAATTGAAATCGCTTTTTCATTTATATATTTCTCTATATTATCAAAACATTTAGCTATGTGAAAACCATCCACAAAAGCATGATGAGCAGATATAGCTACAGGCATTCGATAGTGATTATTGACTTGCGTAACTTTGCCCACCGAAATAAGTGGGAAACTCGATCCATTTTTGTTTTCTTGTGCTGGGGTAATCGATGTAAAATCTAAAAAAGGCATCGCACTCACCATGACCACATCCAAAGTTTCACTTTCCAAATGTTTACTTTCATCTTCAAATGGATCGGCTTCATCATTTTCTAAATTAGAAAGTTTCTTGAGTGTTTCACAAAAAAGAGCATAGTCTTGAATATAAGGAATACGCACTATTTTAAACTCTCCATTATCACCTCCAATTGCCATCACCGCCATGGCATGTATCTCTGAAAATAAAAATACCTTATCTTCTTTATCAATACGATATTTAAATTCTTCTATTTCATTAACAGCTTTTAAAATCGCATATAAAGAGCAAGAAAAAAAACTCGTTTTTTCAGTATTATTTCTTTGCATCGCAAGAGTACAATCGATAGATTTAGTAATCGTAATAAAAGGATTCTTAAAGGTGCTAAAAAAAGCAACATTATGACGACGAGGCCATGTTTTTAAATTTATTTGTGTTTTCATACGTACATGTTTTTAAAATATAAAAAAGCCACCTCAATGAGATAGCTTTTTTATATTAAAATAATTATTATCTAAGAACATTTATTTTTTTAGTATAGGTTTTATCCTTGGTTTCTACTTTTAACAAATAAAGCCCTGTATTCACATTTGAAACGTCCATACGGTTTGCATTTGTTTGTTGAAGAATTTCCTTTCCAGTCATATCAAATAAACGAATTCGATTAATTTTGGTAGTTGTTTGAATATTTATAAAAGATGCTGTAGGATTAGGATACACGGTAAGTATGGTGTTATCATCCGTTTCAATACCTGTACACATAATTGTAAAATCAGTTTTGATTTCATCGCAATTGCCCCATACCGAAGCAATTTGATATGTAATGCTTTCACCTGCTTTTACATTCTTGTCAGCAAAAGTATTGGTGGTCAATAAAGCCTCATTCAATTTTTTATTTTCTTTATATACATTGTATCCTTTCAATGTATAGGCGGTAGCTTTACTTTGAGCAAAAAATGGCAATGCCGTTCTGCCTAATTTATTCACTGATTTTGTATCTGGGTCTAAATTTTGAAAACTACTTACTTTCGTGCCCGTGTGAGCAGCAGCCGTAGGGCTTATATCTCGATACTTAGTAATTGCAGCAGCCATTAACCAGTTGCCTAAATTCGTAGATTCCCAAGTTTCAGCATTGTTGGTGCTAATTAAATCACCATAGCCAATTTTAGCAGGACCTGCATCTATACCCAAAGGAAACTCCTTGGGCATATTATCAATACGGAAACCTATGGCAAAATCTCTATTTGGAGCCTCGAATTTTATAGGATGTTCGAGTTCAATGTAATTAAATTCACCTATTTTCAAGGTATTTACTTTGATATTTTGATCTAACATAATCACATCATCCACAATTACTAAAAGCGAAATTGAACGAGGTTCCGCAGCGATAAAAGCTTCCATTCCAACCATGACAAAATCTTTGTACAAAGTCATATCTTCTTTTAACCAACCTACTGCAGCCATAAATTCACCCCCTTCTTTCATCCCTATGGCATCCGCAAAAATTCCATCATCATAACGCATAGCAATAGGTTTGTCAAAATAAGGAGGTTCCCAACTTAAATTAACACCTCCTTTTTCAAGATATTGTCCTGTAATATTATTTACAGGTAAACATTCTCCTACAAAGGCTACATCCACCGATACGGTATCACTTTTTGCCTCACAAGAAGAAGCATAGAAAGCCTCTACGGTATATTTGTAAGTACCTTCACCCGCTACAATAGAAGTGTAACGATTGGAAGTAAGAAAGTTTTCGTTTAATTTTTCACCTTTTTCATTATAGAGTATGTAACCTATGAATTTTTGTGTTTGAGAGGGTTCTGGTTTATCCCATGTAATATCTATATGATTAAATGTAGATTTTGCTTTCACATTGGTAGGAGGGGCACAAATTCCTTTAGACTCTATGGTTACTTTTTGATGTGTAGAGGTATCCGATTCACAATCGCCCCATACGGCAGTGATGTAATAATCGTAAGTGCCTGCTTCATTTAAAATTTGTTGATAATTTCTATATGGGTATTTAGAGGCTATCTTTTGTCCATCTTTATACACATTATAGCCCGTTAAACCTACGGGTTTTTCAAGTTCTATCATTACAATACAATTCCCTTCTTGTAATTGCAAAATGGCCATTAAACAAAGGGCTCCGTCCAAAGAACGTCCCACGGCAAGACCGCCTCCATACGCTTCAGGAATTTCCGAAAGTTGTGGAAAATCGGCTAAGTCGATAGTTAAACCTGTGAATTGTTTTGTTTCTAAAGAATACTGATTAATTTGAGCCTTGAAACTAGAACGTCCCGATTGTTCCATCGCATAAAGGAATCCATTATAATAAACGGTACCCGACACTGCGAGAGCATTTGAAAAAGCCGTATCAATAAAAGCACCTGTTTGGGTACAAAGGAAACCATCTGTGGCATCACCATATTCAAATCCCCCTTTATTATTATCCAAAGAAGGAATATAACAAATATGAGTAGGTTCTTGATCCACCAAAATCGTGTCAATGACCTCTTTTTGGTTCACATCTATTTTGTATATACTATTGGTGGAATTAACTCCATATAAATAGGTTCCATCAGTAGTAATTTCATCAAGCATACCACAAGAAGGCGCAAACATTTCTATATAATTGCCATGTAAGTCGTATTTATAAATACCTGCAGCATCCCAACTAGCCGCATAGATGTATTCACCAAGTGCTGCAACTGAAGCTTCGCCTAAAGTTTCAAGTTTCATTCTTTCGACAAAATCATAGCCTTTGACAGTGTCGGGAGTCTCTTTGTAACTACGTTGTGGAGCCAATGCTAAATCTTGATTTGGGAGTTCTTTTGACTGTATCTTTTTTATTTGAGCATCCGATCTCTTTTCTTTTTGAGTATTCACACGCATTGTGTTTGAGGAAGTATCTTTCGATAAATAAGCCGTAGGCAAAGCCCAATTTACGGTATAAATTTGATTGTATTTCAAATTTGAACTCGTAGTTTGAATTGCATAACAATTGGACCCTAACACTTGTATGCAAGCGGATTTTGATAATTTGGATTCTAAAATAGTATCCGTTATATCAAATACGGCACTCACTGCATAACAATGTACTCCTTCAGTAGGCATTGAATCGATATACTGTAAAATTGTTTTGGGCAACATTTCCTTGTTCAGTTTACTTTCATCTCGATATACGTTATAGCCAATATGCTTCATTCCATTTTCTACGGGACGACGCCATGTTACCTCAACACTCTTACCTTGTGCTAAGGGATCCACATTGACCGTATTGGGCACGGTTGGAAGAATTTCACCATCCAATACAAGCATAAAAGGAGTCCAAGACAATGTATTTCCATAAATTGTTCTTCCATCTGCTGAAATTGAAATAGCTTGTAGCAATTCATTACCTTCCAAATCTAAGCCATAGACTTCAGTTGCATAGGTTGTTAAATCTAATATTCCCAAATCTTCTTTCCATATAAAAGCACGACGAGAATCGGGCATCATTTCAAATGTATAACCTACTACGGTATTGTTTTCTGATAAATCCACGGCCACCCCATCTTTATGACTTGGACGCAAAAATCCTAAATATTTAATATCATTACTTGCTTTATCCCATAAAAAAGGGCCTCCAGGTAAAGAACCTACACCTTTGGAGCCATCATAGTTTAAAGCGAACATTTCGCCTGCACAGCGTAAATCGGAAGAAATGGGAACAGCCGTATCCCCTTCGCCAAACAACATGGGTGCACGAGGTGCATATTGAATATCATTGATAATTTTTTCGGCAAAACCAGCTGCTGATTTTCCATCCCCTGCTATCCCATTGGGGCGACCGCCCGTACTTTCCGACCAAGGGATTTGATAATAGCGATCAAATTTGCCATCTTTCCATACACAAGCTGTATATGCATCTTTATTGTTGTCATCCGTAGGAATGGGATGGATCAAACCTACAATTACACGTCCATCTGCACTAATTCCATAAGCAATAGAACCCAAATCGTGTCGTCTCACTTTGTAGCCATCGGGATAAGGCAAAGGGTACCAAACCCCTTCTTTCCAATAACCCGCAGTTAAAACTTCAGTGAGCACACTATCAATAAGCATACTATCAGAATACGCACCAACTACAATACCACTGTCATTGACGTCATTTGCCACTGCTAAGGTACTATCCGAAAATAAAGGGGTGTATTTATCCGCAGAACGTTGCCATAATGCGGCTACATCTTGCCCTAAGGAAATCACTAGATATTCTCCACTGGGAGAACATGCGCAAGCAAAACCTAAATCGGCTTGATCTAAAAGTTTAAATGTGGAACCTGAAGTTGGCACTTTTGCATTTTGCCCCGTCAGTATCCATGGCATGCCAGCTAAACAAAGTATCCATACAATTGATTGAATTGTTTTTTTCATAATTTTTTGGTTTTGTGTTTAATTTCTAATTCTTTGGTTTTTACATTACAAATATACGCATTTTCTAATAATAAAAAAAATGATCATGGTTATTCTCAGAGCTTTTTGTATCTTTGCAGGCTAAAATATAATATCTAAAACATCGAATACAGCTATGGCAAATCACGAAGAAATTTTTAAAAAATTGATTGCTCACGCAAAAGAATATGGGTTTATTTTTCCTTCCAGTGAAATTTATGATGGAATGGCCGCCGTGTACGACTATGCTCAATATGGCGTTGAACTCAAAAATAATATTCGACAACATTGGTGGAAAAGCATGGTTCAAATGCACGAAAATATTGTAGGCATTGATTCCGCCATATTTATGCACCCTTCGGTATGGAAAGCCTCGGGTCACGTAGATGCTTTTAGCGATCCTATGATCGATAACAAAGATTCTAAAAAACGCTATCGTGCGGATATGCTTATTGAAGACTATATCGCAAAAATAGAAGAGAAAATAAATAAAGAAGTAGAAAAAGCAGCAAAACGCTTTGGAGAAGCTTTTGATAAAACTCAATTTTTGGCTACCAACGAACGCGTACTAGCCAATACCGAAAAAATAAAAACGATCTCTCATCGTATGAACCAAGATTTGGAAAAAAACGATTTGGCTGATTTGAAATCTTTAATCGAAGAATTAGAAATTGCATGTCCTATTTCAGGAAGTCGCAATTGGACCGATATTCGTCAATTTAATTTGATGTTCTCTACACAAATGGGTTCGTTGAGTGAAGAAACTAATTTGGTTTATTTACGTCCCGAAACTGCACAAGGTATTTTTGTAAATTTTCTCAATGTGCAAAAAACAGGACGAATGAAAATTCCTTTTGGTATTGCTCAAACAGGGAAAGCTTTCCGTAATGAAATTGTAGCTCGTCAGTTTATTTTCCGTATGCGTGAATTTGAACAAATGGAAATGCAATTTTTTGTACGACCTGGCGAAGAACTCAAATGGTTTGAACATTGGAAAAAAGAACGTATGGATTGGCACTTATCCCTGGGCCTCCCTATTGAAAAATATCGTTTTCACGATCACGAAAAATTGGCTCACTATGCCAATGCTGCTACCGATATTGAATTTGAATTTTTATTTGGATTTAAAGAATTGGAAGGTATTCACTCTCGGACGAATTTTGACCTTAGTAGACATCAAGAATTTTCGGGTAAAAAAATGCAGTATTTTGATACAGAATTAAACGAAAGTTATGTGCCTTATGTGGTAGAAACCTCTATTGGCTTAGATAGAACTTGTTTGGCCGTTTTAAGCACCGCTTTTACCGAAGAAAAATTGGAGGATGGATCTGAACGAGTGGTTTTGAAATTTCCTGCTATATTAGCTCCTTACAAAATTGCCGTTTTACCTTTAGTTAAAAAAGATGGAATGCCTGAAAAAGCTCATGAAATCATGCGTCAACTCATGCCTTCGTTTATGTGTCAGTATGATGAAAAAGACGCAATTGGACGCAGATACCGTAGACAAGATGCCATTGGAACTCCTTTTTGTATCACCATCGATACCACTACTCTCGAAAATGACACTGTAACAATTCGGGATCGAGATAGTATGAAACAAGAACGAATTGCTATTTCGGAAATTGAAAGTTATGTAAAAGCCTTATTAAAATAAGGCTTTTACAATATTATTCCCAAGTGAAAAATAAAAGTTCATCACAAAGCGTATAATTGTTTTTTTCTAATACAAATAAATAACGTTCTACCACATCTCCTGTAATTGAAAGAGGATGTGATTTGACCAACCATTGATACGTCTTTTTGAAATCGGCCCGTAATTTATTTTTCTTTGTATTGAAAAGGGATGTTTTGGAAGTGCCAAAAACTAGAGTTTCCAAATAGGTATTATAACGTTCTTGCGCATCTTGCTTCAACAGAAATTTAGGATAATTCTGAATAAATTTTTCCCACCACAAACAACGTTCCGCAAGCAATTGCGGACTAATCAATAAGGAATCTTCTTGCGAAAAACCTTCCTTGGATTCTAAATCCGTTTTATCTAAAAAAACTTGCATGGCTGGCGTTAGAAAAGGCTTTAATTGTGCATGGATATTTTCCAAATCAGGCAAAACTATCAGTACATCTTTGTTTTCGGTAAAAATATAATTTTGACGTTTCAATTTAGCTTGATAGGCTATCATACTACGTCTTTGCTTATCTCCCTTTATTTTGTTGGGATTAGACAATAGCCTATAATCAAAATTGACTTCGTTGAGTGTCCGTATCATATATTCTTCAAACACAATAAAAGCCGTATCACAAATTGCAGGATCGATATTTTTGAATGTTTCTTTATATCTTCGAAGGGCTTTATTTAAAGAAGTGGATTCATTATATGGCAATAGCTTTAAATTTTCATAATAATAGGCTACTAAAGGGTTCTCTAATTGAGCTTGTGTTTCAAGAAAAAAGCCACACAAACTACATAATAAAAAACACCATTTTAGCAAAGGTCGTATGGGCATTCCCTTATTTTTTGGCCAAATTACGTTTGAATAAACGATATATTTCGCCTACCCATAAAACACAAGATGTAGTACAAATAATGATCAGCCAATCTTTTAATTCCATAGGCACTGTGCGAAATACGGTTCCACCAAATTCCACAATTAAAACTTGACCTACCAAAATAAGCAATGCCACTAATACAAAAATAGGCGCTTTACTAAGACCTGTAAATGCTGATTTATCGGTAAAATAAGCTTTTGCATTAAATAAATTCCAAAATTGAAGCATTACAAAAAAAGTAAAAAATTGTGATAAATGGTAAGGGGTGATATTACCTTCGCTATCACTAAACGAATACCAAAGAGCAATAAGTACAATAAAGAATATAGCGCCAATACCAATAATATTGGTCAACATTTTGCGAGAAATAATAAACGCATTATTGTCTCTGGGTTTTTGCAACATGACCGCAGGATTAGGAGGAAGTGAGGCCAAAGCCGCAGAAGCAAAAGTATCCATAATCAAATTGACCCACAACATTTGCGTTACCGTCAAAGGAATTTCATGTCCTATCATAGATCCCAAAAATACAATTAATAAGGCAACCATATTAATAATAAGTTGAAACCACATAAAGCGTTGAATATTTTGATACAAGGAACGTCCCCATTTTACAGCCGTAGTGATACTGTTGAACGAATCATCCAAGAGTGTAATATCACTGGCTTCCTTAGCCACTGCAGTACCTGTTCCCATAGATAAACCACAATTTGCATGGTGAAGTGCAGGCGCATCGTTTGTGCCATCACCTGTTACAGCCACAATATGTCCTTGTTGTTGAAGTAATGAAACCATACGTTGTTTGTCGGCAGGACGAGCGCGCATCATAATTTTAATATCCGATAAGCGTTCGAGTACTTCTTCATCCGACAATGCTTCAAAATCGACCCCCGTAATATGATTACGTTCGCCATCCTCCTCTTTCCATAAGCCTATTTGGCGTGCAATAGCAACAGCCGTACGACTGGTATCTCCTGTGATCATTTTGATTTGAATACCTGCATTTACACAAGTTTGAACAGCTGGAGGAACTTCCGAACGAACAGGATCTGCAATAGCAAGCACACCCATAAAGGTGAAGTTAAGATTTGTCAAAGCTTGAGTTAAGGTTGCTGCGAGTTGTTCGCTACTTGCTGTTTCGGAAACTTCAATTTCTTTATAGGCAAAAGCAAGCGTACGCATAGCTTGATCTTGATAGCCCATCAAAGTTTGTATTACTTCTTCTGAATAGGGAATTTCTTGACATTTATCAATAATAATTTCAGGAGCACCTTTGAGATAGACCAAATGTTTTTTCAAAACTGGCGAATAGACCAAACTAGCCATGTATTTGGTTTCGGTAGAGAAGGGTTGTTGACTTAATATTTTGGTTTGCGCACGTAAACCCGTATAATCACAACCTTGTCCATCCAACCATAACAAGAGAGCCGCTTCGGTAGGATTACCAATCGGTTTTAATTCTTTTAAATTCGATCTATCTAAATGCGCCGTTGAATTGGCTGACATGTTTTCTTTGATAAGTTGACTTAAAACACTATCATTTAATTTTTGAGAATCCAATTCTTTGAAAAAAGTTTGATTAACCTGCATCTTATTTTGTGTAAGCGTACCTGTTTTGTCAGTACAAATTACCGTAGCCGCTCCCATAGTTTCACAAGCGTGCATTTTACGCACCAAGTTATTTTCTTTCAACATTCGTCGAACACTTAGAGCCAAACTTAAAGTCACACTCATTGGAAGACCTTCGGGAACAGAAACCACAATCAAAGTAACCGAAACCATAATATAATGCAAAAAGCGGTTTAAATTTTCATACGTAAACCACGAAGCCATATCGTTGATAGGAAGTATTTTTTCGATGAAAATATCCTTCAAAAAAAGCATTATAAACAAGGCGGCAGCTAAGCTATAACCCAATACAGCAATACGTTTTGCCAATTTATCCAATTGTTTATTCAAAGGGGTAGGTTCTGAAATTATTTCGGTAGATTTTTGCGCAATTTTGCCATATTCCGTAGCATCCCCAACTTTTTGGACTTGAAGCACGGCCCTACCTTCCATAATTTTAGTGCCTCTCATAGCGGTATTGGAAGGATATGTGGCATCCAAAGCAAAAGCACTCGGATCGATAGTTTTAGAACATAACATTTCTCCCGTTAAACAAGATTCATCTATTTTTAAGCGCACGGCTTCCAACAATAGGCCATCTGCAGGAACCTCATCGCCTGTATCTAATAAAATAATATCTCCCACCACTACTTCTCTCCGATTAATTTCTAAAATAGTTCCTTCTCGTTTTACTTTGACAAGCCGATCATCTTGTTGTTGATTGAGAATATCAAAACGTTTGTTGGCATCGTATTCAAACCAAAAACCTATACCCGTAGCTAATATTACAGCGAGAAGAATACCTAAAGATTCAGCAAAATCACAATCGGCAAACGATTTGCCTTCGGTGAACATAGGTACTAGAGCAATACCTATGGAAAGGAGCACAACCACAAGTAATATGCGAATAATTGGATCTTCAAATTTAGTAAGAAAAATACTCCATAGAGAAACTTTCTTAGGAGGGGTAATTAAATTATCCCCATGTTTACGACGACTCTCTTCTACTTCATTTGAAGATAAGCCATTTGGAATAGTCACTGACATCGTATTTATTTATTTTTATACTTTAATTTATTTTGGCACAAAGATATAAATAAATTCACTATTATTTGATATTTTCACCAACTTTTTAACAAAAAACCAAGTATCTAAAAACGCTTCAAAAAATTTAGTTACATTTGTATTCTATTTAAAACAAACAAAAAATATGGCAGACGAACAAAAAATAATTTTCTCGATGATGGGCGTGGGTAAAGTATTCCCACCCAATAAACAAGTACTCAAAAATATTTACCTTTCTTTTTTCTATGGTGCCAAAATAGGTATTATCGGATTGAATGGATCAGGCAAATCAACTTTACTTAAAATTATTGCAGGACTAGAAAAATCATATCAAGGAGAAGTAGCTTTTTCGGCAGGGTATAGCATCGGTTATCTAGCACAAGAACCAATCTTGGACGATTTAAAAACAGTGAAAGAGGTGGTGCAGGAAGGCGTACAAGAGGTAGTAAATATGCTCAAAGAATATGAAGAGATAAATAATAAATTTGCCGATCCAATGAGTGATGACGAAATGAATGCACTTATTGAACGTCAAGGGGTCGTAATGGAGCTACTCGAGCAACATAACGCATGGGAGCTAGACACTAAGCTCGATCGGGCTATGGATGCTTTAAATTGCCCAGAAAACGAAGCTTTGGTAAGCACTTTATCAGGAGGAGAACGTCGTAGAGTCGCTCTTTGTCGTCTGTTGTTACAAGAACCCGATATTTTACTTTTGGATGAACCCACCAATCATTTAGATGCGGAAAGTATTCAATGGTTAGAACAACACCTCCGTCAGTATAAAGGCACGGTTATTGCCGTGACTCACGACCGTTATTTTTTAGACAATGTAGCGGGTTGGATTTTGGAATTAGATCGAGGCGAAGGCATTCCTTGGAAAGGAAATTACAGTTCTTGGTTGGAACAAAAAACCAAACGCATGGAACAAGAAGAAAAAACAGAATCGAGGCATCGAAAAACACTTGAAAGAGAATTGGAATGGGTAAGAATGTCGCCAAAAGCAAGACAAGCCAAAGGAAAAGCTCGTTTAAATGCGTACGAAAAAATGTTGACGGAAGATGGCAAACAAAAAGAAGAACGTTTGGAAATTTATATCCCCGATGGTCCTCGTTTAGGCACCAATGTGATTGAAGCTATCAATGTACATAAAGCTTTTGGAGAGAAAATTCTTTTTGATAATCTCAATTTTGCTTTACCTCCTGCAGGTATTGTGGGGGTGATTGGACCCAATGGAGCAGGCAAAACCACTTTGTTTCGCATGATTATGGGTATTGAAAATGCAGATGCAGGTGATTTTAAAGTAGGACCTACAGTTAAAACCGCTTACGTAGATCAGCAACACGCTTCTATTGATCCAGAAAAAAATGTATGGGAAGTGATTTCGGAAGGCAATGAACAAATTCAGTTGGGCGGACGTTTGATTAATTCTCGTGCATACGTGGGACGTTTTAATTTTAGTGGGGCTGACCAAGGCAAAAAAACGGGTATTTTATCAGGTGGGGAACGCAATCGTTTACATTTGGCATTAACCCTAAAATCGGAAGCCAATGTGTTATTGTTGGACGAACCAACCAATGATATTGATGTAAACACTTTACGAGCACTAGAAGAGGGCTTGGAAAATTTTGCTGGTTGCGCAGTGGTTATTTCTCACGATCGTTGGTTCTTGGATAGAATTGCAACACATATCTTAGCATTTGAAGGAGAGGGTCAAGTGTACTTTTTTGAAGGAGGATTTAGCGATTATGAAGAGAATAGAAAAAAACGATTAGGCAACAATGAACCTAAGCGATTTAGATATAAAAAATTGATGATCTAAAGCAAAAATACATAAAAAAATCCCTATTTGATTGAAATCAGATAGGGATTTTTTATTGCAATTCATTTTTAATAATTTCTTGCAAAGTTTTCAAATAAATTCAATTCCTGAGCATTGACTTCTGCATCGGGATGGATCCAAAGATACTGCTTCATCGGCATTTTCTTATCTTTGATATAGTATACAGAATTTATCAAGTGCGCTTTTTGAAGTTCAGGCGCATATTGATTCCATTGAGAAAAATTTAATTCTGCACGCGCATCTTTCACATCTTTGGCTACCATAATCGAAACAAAGGGAAGTTTTTGAAACCAAGTCATTTTGGTTTCATTTGAATGGCAATCGTAACAAGATTCAGTTAATATTTTCTGCACATTTTCAGGAGCTGAAATATTTTCTGTAATAGGAGGATTATCAACAATAGTCATAAATTGCATAATTACGGTGGCTATAAGAAATAGGCCAGCGAGAATGCCAATGAGAAGAAAAAATTTTCGTTTCATACGTATTTATATTTGTTTATTACATTTAGAAGCAGCCCCTAAGATTTAATTCTTTTAAATACCGTTTGCATTGGGCTAGTTTCTGTCTATCTATTATTTTAGTTTCCCGTATGTGCTAAATATTTGAATCCTTTTCCCATAATTTCACTACTCTCAATTACATTTACAAAAGCATTCGGATCTACTTGCGCTAAACCATTTTTAAGTTCCACAAATTCACGGCGAGTTACCGTTGTATAAATTACCGTACGTTCCATCCCTTGATAAATACCTATTCCTTGAAAACAAGTACCCCCTCTGTTGATATCATTAACAATTAAATTGCGTACTGCATCGTAATGATCCGTAACAATAAATACCGTTTTATACACTTTAACCCCATCCACCACAATATCTATAATTTTACTTTCAATAACAATGAGCACAATGGAATAAATAGGTAAACGCACTTGTCCAAAAGCAAATAAGGTAGTTAAGGTAATGGTTGAATCGACAATCAATACCAAAGTTCCTAAGGAAATATGCGTATATTTATTTAATATCATTGAAATAATATCCGAACCTCCAGAAGTTGCTCCCGACTTAAATATTAAGCCTATGGCCAAACCATAGATAAGTCCTGCCACTAATGTATTTAGAAAATAATCTGGAATAAAATTCAAAGCTCCAGGTGCTGGATTGGCCACAAAACCATCATTGATAATTGGCGCATATCCCCAAGTGGTTTCCAATAAAAAAACAAAACCTAAGATAGCAAACGTAGACACAATTGTTTTGACCCCAAATTTAGGCCCCAAAACCCACGTACCTAATATAAGCAAAGGAATATCCATACAAAAAGCATAATAACTTATTTTCCATGGCCACAAACTATTAAAAACATTGGCCAAACCATAAGTTCCTCCTGGAGCCAAACGATAAGGATTTACAAACATAACATCTCCTATGGCAAACAAAAGACTTCCTATAAGGATATAGGTGTATGCCAATATCCATTTTTTGGATAAGAATTTTTCATTGGTACTAATACTCATAGCAATTTGATTTTAGAAATTTGTGTTTATATTGATTGGATGCAAAAAATAAAAAAAAAACCGAAGCTACACACCTCGGTTTTTTTATACGTTTGTGTGTGGTTTAGGCACCTAACATTAAACGACGAAAAGCAATTACTTTTGCGCCTTCTCCATGATTAGTTATATATTGACCCACACTAAGTTTACCATCTTTAATATATTCTTGATGTAAGAGTGTATTGTCTTTGAAAAATTTATTTAATTTTCCTTGTGCAATTTTTTCAACCATATTTTCTGGTTTACCTTCTTGACGAATGATTTCACGAGCAAGCGTTAATTCATGCTCTATTACTTCTTTTGCAACTGAATTTTCATCAATTGACACAGGCGACATGGCTGCAATTTGCATGGCTACATTAGCACCTACTTCATCGGAAGTAACTTTATCGAAAGCTACAATAGAAGCTAAACGATTTCCATTATGATTATATGCAAATACTTTGGGTCCTTCAATAAATTCAAAATGAGTCAACTCAATTTTTTCGCCAATTTTACCGACTAAATCCGTAATGCGTTCACCAAGTGAACGACCCTCAACATCCATGGCCAAAACTGCCTCCATACTTTTGATCATGTTTTTAGTCGCCAAATCGGATGCCGTTTTACAAAAATTGACAAATTCTTCGTTTTTAGCTACAAAATCCGTTTCACTACTAATCATAAGAACCGATGCGTATTTGCCATCAGCCGAAGTTTGTGCAATTACCATTCCTTCATTCGCATCTCGATCGGCACGTTTAGCCGCTAATTTTTGACCTTTTTTACGAAGAAAATCAATGGCTTTATCAAAATCCCCACCATTTTCAACGAGCGCATTTTTACAATCCATCATACCTGCGCCAGTCATTTGTCTTAATTTATTTACATCTGAAGCTGTTATGTTTGCCATCTTAATATTTATTTTAAAATCGTGTGTTTTTATTATTTCTTAATTACTTTTTTACCTACTGCAGGAGCTACGGCTTTACGTGGACGTCTTTCTTTTTTGCCTTCATCCCCTTCAATTGCTGCATCTTTCACTTTTTTAGGAGCTACTTTTGTTTTTTCAATACCGTCAGCATCCACTTCTTCCAATTCATCTATTTCTATAGCATTTGCTTCCGCTTCATTGGCTTCAGCTTCTTCTTCACGTTGATCTTTATCTAATTTGCGTTCGGCCAAACCTTCTTCTATGGCAGCCGTCATTTGGTCAACAATGATAGCAATTGATTTTGACGCATCGTCATTTGCAGGAATAGGAAAGTCGATTAATTCGGGATTTGTATTGGTATCAACCATAGCAAAGGTTGGAATATTTAAACGACGTGCTTCGGATACTGCAATATGTTCTTTGTTGATATCCACAATAAAAATAGCAGAAGGAAGACGAGATAAATCGGCAATAGAACCTAAGTTTTTTTCCAATTTTTCTTTTTCACGAGAAATTTGAAGACGCTCACGTTTAGAAATGGCATCAAATTGTTTGTCGTGCATAAGTTTATCAATTGAACTCATTTTTTTAACCGCTTTGCGAATAGTAGCAAAGTTGGTCAACATTCCACCAGGCCAACGTTCGGTAACATAAGGCATACCTACTTTAGATACATAATCAGCTACAATTGCTCTCGCTTGTTTTTTGGTAGCCACAAATAAAATTTTGCGACCCGATTTTGCAATTTGTTTCAAAGCATTTGCGGCTTCGTCCATTTTAGCAACCGTTTTGTAAAGGTCGATAATATGAATACCATTTTTTTCCATGAAAATGTAAGGAGCCATTTTAGGATTCCATTTTCTTTTGAGGTGACCAAAATGTACACCTGCTTCTAAAAGTTGATCAAAATTAACTTTTGCCATTTTTTGTTTTTTTTAAATTGTTTACATTCGCTAATATCAATTGCGAAGTAGCTCTAGATATGAAAATGCTTTCAGTGTCTGAGGTCTCCGCAATTTGGATACTAAACAAGTTTTGTTTATTTTGAGAGTACTCCCAAAATATATTGTCTAACGTTTACTAAATTGGAAACGTTTACGTGCTTTTGGACGACCTGGTTTTTTACGTTCAACCATACGTGGATCACGGGTAAGAAGGCCTTTTACTTTCAATGCAGGACGATGCGTAGGATCGAGTTCGATCATTGCACGAGCAATACCTAAACGCAAAGCCTCAGCTTGTCCTTTGATACCACCTCCATCAAGATTTGCTTTCACATCGAATTGCCCTTGAAGACCAATTATTTCAAATGCTTGTTGTACGACGTATTGGAGCATGGGTGTAGGGAAGTATTCTTTGTAATCTCTTCCGTTTACAGTGATATTTCCATTACCTGCACTTATGTATACACGGGCAACAGCGGTTTTTCTTCTACCTAAGGTGTTTATAACTTCCATTTTTTATTTTAATTCTTTAACATTAACATTGGTTGGATTTTGCGCTGCATGAGGATGTTCTGTTCCAGCATATACATGCAAATTGCGAAACAAAGCGTCTCCAAGACGATTTTTAGGCAACATCCCTTTTACTGCATGTTCTATCACAAAATTAGGTTTGCGAATAAACATCTCTCTAGGAGTTGCGAAACGTTGTCCGCCAGGATAACCCGTATGACGAACATACTCTTTATCTGTGGTTTTGTTTCCTGTGAAACGCACTTTTTCGGCATTAATCACAACCACATAATCTCCACAATCTACGTGAGGTGTAAAGTTGGTTTTATACTTTCCTCTAAGTAAATTAGCAACTTCGGATGCTAAACGACCAAGATTTTGATTCTCTGCATCTACCAACACCCAATTTTTAGTGGCTGTCTCTTTGTTGGCGGATACGGTTTTGTAGCTTAAGGTATTCATTTTTAATAAAATTTTTCTGTACTATATTCCCACTTCGCTTCGGAAAATGGAGTGCAAAATTACAATTTATTTTTTTTATTAACAAATTTATAATGAAATATTTTGTTATTTCCTGTAAAACGCTTGTGTTTAAGGGCTTATTTATTGGGGTATCAAAACTAGTTTTCAACAGTTTTGTCATTCATTTTTTGTATCAAGAATGTGGAGCGTGTGACCGCTTCTTCTAAATCTGGGAAAATATTTGTAGCCCCTATATGTTTATATAAAATATGTGATTTTAAATCTTCCATCACATTGGTATTGACTCTTGCTAAAATTGTAATCACTTTTTCATTTTGACATTTTTTGAAAAAACTATACATATTTTGTAAACCTGTGGCATCCATAAAAGGGACTAAAGCCATATCTATAATACGAACTTTGGGCGCTTTACGAACCAATTTATGCGCTTCTTCAAATTTATTGGCCACTCCAAAAAAGAAAGGTCCATTAATTCTAAATATTTCTACGCCATTTGGTAAGGTACTATTATCGTGAAGGTCTCCATCTTCGGTCAAGGTGGTATTCGTAAATATTTGAACTTCGGAAGTCTTTGAAATTCGACGTACAAACAAAAATAAAGCAAGCACAAGTCCTACTTCTATGGCCAAAGTAATATCAAATATAACGGTCAACAAAAAAGTGGCCAACAGCACTACTACTTCTGAACGCGAATTTCTAAACAGTCCACGAAATGAACGCCATTCACTCATGTTATACGATACCACAACCAATATTCCTGCCAAGCAAGGCATCGGTATCATTTTGGCATATTGCCCAAAAGCTAATAAGAGAATAAGAAGTGTTACCGCATGAACCATTCCTGCCACAGGGGTACGTCCTCCATTTTTAATATTGGTCATCGACCGTGCAACAGCTCCTGCTGCAGGCATACCTCCAAAAAGTCCACATCCTATATTGGCAAAGCCTTCGGCAATAAGTTCTGTATTTGAACGGTGCTTTCCTCCTATCACTCCATCGGTAACCATGGCCGAAAGTAATGATTCTATGGCACAAAGCATAGCCACCGTAAAAGCTATGGGCAAAAGATCTCGAATTGCATCATACGTGGCCGAGGGGAATTTAGGAGAAGACATTTGTAATTCAATCTCTCCAAAACGAGAGCCTATGGTTTCGACTGGCAAATTGAATATTTGCACCGCTACGGTAGTTAAAATAATGGCAATTAAAGCCGCAGGGATCGTTCTATTGATTCGTGTCCATAAAAAGCTTAGTATAACCGTAGCTAAAGCTATACCCGTAGCATAAAAATTGATACTCTCAAAGTGCATAAAATAACTATACCATTTTTCATGAAAAGTAAGAGGCACATTTCCCATATCCAATCCAAAAAAATCTTTGATCTGTGTGGAGAAGATAACTACTGCCATCCCACTAGTAAAACCAACCACCACAGGATAAGGCATAAATTTAATAACATCGCCAAGTTTTAGTAGACCCATAAAAATGAGCATAATTCCCGCCAATATAGTTACAATCACAAGGCCACTCATACCGTAGGAGGCAACTACCCCCGATACTACCAATATAAAAGAACCCGCAGGTCCACCTATCTGCACTCTACTTCCACCCAAAAAAGCAATTAAAAAACCACCAACTATGGCTGTGATTAAACCTACTTCAGGAGTAACGCCAGAGGCAATACCAAAAGCAATAGACATCGGAAGGGCCACCACACACATAATAACACCTGCAAGCAAATCTTTTACAAACAGCTTTTTATTATAGGTTTTAATGGTCGTGAAAAATTTAGGATAAAAAATTTCCTCCGAAAAAATAGAAGACAGAAATGAAGGAAGTACGGGACGTTGCATTTGTATGTTTTTTTTGCAAAAGTACGTAAAAATAACAAATATATTCCCGAATATTGTGTAATTTTGCATTTTAATATGTAATTTATATGTCTATTCAAGTACGTTCTCTCAGTAAATTTTATGGATCGCAAAAAGCACTTGATGAAGTGTCTTTGGATATTTCCGAAGGAGAAATTGTAGGCTTATTGGGCCCCAATGGAGCGGGAAAATCTACTTTGATGAAAATCCTTACTGGCTACATATCGCCCTCTTTAGGAAGTGCAAAAGTATGCAATTTTGAGGTGGAGACCCAGTCGTTAGAAGTTCGCAAACGTGTGGGATACTTACAAGAACACAATCCTCTTTATTTGGAAATGTACGTACGAGAATATTTAGAATATGTGGCAGGACTCTATACAAACATAGAAAATATTTCCACCGCGGTTGCCGCTGTAATTGAACAAGTTGATTTAGGCAAAGAAGCACATAAAAAAATAGGTGCATTATCTAAGGGATTTCGTCAAAGAGTAGGCCTAGCACAAGCCCTTATCCATAATCCAGCCGTGTTGATTTTGGACGAACCAACTTCTGGTTTAGACCCCAATCAATTGGAAGATGTACGTGACCTTATTCGTGAAATTAGTAAGAATAAAACTATTCTTTTTTCCACACATATCATGCAAGAAGTGGAAGCACTTTGTAGCAGAGCACTTATTTTGAACCAAGGAAAATTAGTGGCTAATTTGGCTGCAGATGAACTAGAGGCCAAACATGTTTCTGCCATTTTCCATACACTCACCACATAGGCATGATTCAAGAAGAGCTGAAAATAATTCAAGAAGACGTAGTGGTTCACGATACCGTTCGCATAGTTGAACATGCGGCCGATATCTATGATATGGCGTATGGATTGTCAAATGCAAACGCTGCACCCTATTTTGAAGTCAGCAATTATAATATTGTCAAATATAATGAATTTACCAAACCTTCTCTTTTTAAAAATCACACACTTTGTGTACGAGATCAATCTTTAACTCCTCAAAAAAATAAAATACAACAAGATTCGCTCTCTGGTATGTTTTTATTTTATGGCTTACTTTTCTTTGCTCTACTTTTTTATAAAAACTCAAATAACCTACGTAATTTGAGTTTATCCTTATTTAATATTCGGCATTTTTTTAGCAAAGGCAAAGAAAAATTTTGGGTAACTGGAATTACTCAATTTCTCTTTATAGCTTTAATTCTTTGTTTTTATAGTTTACTTGTTTTTCAAGCCCGTTTTTTACCCATTTGGGATTCGAGTCTATTGCAATCACCTTCGATATCAAATCCATTGCAACTATTCAAATATTGCCTTTTATTTACTACCGTTTTTCTTTTGATAAAATATGTATTAATTAAAATTATTGCCTTTATTTTTAAAACGAAAGAAGCAAGTACATACTATCTGCAAATGATGTTCAATTATGACTCATTGATAGCCATTATTGGATTGCCATTACTATTTTTATCTCTTACGTATGAGTCGCAATTTCAAATTAACTTGATCGCAATCTGTCTTTTTCTTGCTTTATTATCCCTTTGTATGCGCATTATACGAATGTTTATCGTTAAAGTTGAAAATACAAAATTTTCATACATCCATATTTTTTTGTATCTTTGCGCCCTTGAATTTGTGTTATTTTTAAGTTCTTGGAAAGCATTTTGGATATTTTTTTCTATATAAAAAAATGGTAATCAATGGGTAAGATCAAAAACGTACTAATATCTCAACCAGCACCAATGGATGGGGAGAAATCGCCATATAAATATTTAGCAGAAAAGCATAAGTTAAATTTGGTATTCAAAAAATTTATCAAAATTGAGGGAGTCCCTGTAAAAGAATTTCGTCAAGAAAGAATAAATTTTTTAGACTATACCGCCGTTATTTTCACCAGCAGAAATGCGGTTGATCATTATTTTAAAATGGCAAAGGAATTGAGAATAAGCATTCCTATCAGCATGAAATATTTTTGCAGTTCCGAAACCACTGCTTATTATTTGCAAAATTATATTCAATATAGAAAACGAAAAATATTTTTCGGAAAACAAACCAGTTCCGATTTAGTGGATGCAATTTTGAAACATAAAGAAGAAAATTTTCTATTACCTTGTTCTGATGTTTGTAGTCCAGAATTACCCAAATTATTAAATCAAAATGGAATTCAATACACGCAAGCTATCATTTACCGAACCGTTCCCGATCAAATAGCTTCTGAAATCAATATTAAAGATTTTGATTTATTAGTGTTTTTTAGTCCTACAGGTATCAAATCATTAAAACAAAATTATCCTCGATTTAAACAACTAAACACATTAATCGCAGCTTATGGCCATACTACATGGAATGCAGTAATTGAAAATGGTTTAAATTTAAATATACAAGCTCCCACCCCTGCAGTACCTTCGATGATTCAAGCTTTAGATGATTTTATTACAAGCTATCATCGCAAACTTAAAAATGCAGTGGCTAAAGGGGTTGAATATAAAGCGCCCATTGTTGACATTGAACTTCTACATAAACAATCTGCCGCAGAATCAGAGCAAGAAAATAATGGCTTGACTCCTATTTTAAAAAACAAAGAAAGCTCGAATTCAAAAGCAAATGCAAAAAACGCAAGCGAAAAGTCAAACGCCTCTGGACATTTAAAATTAGACAGTAAGAAAAAAACAACTTCCGTCAAATCCAAAACTAATTTAGCAAGTAAAATTGACAAAGCTACCGCTAAAGCTAAAGCCGATAAAGAGGCCGCATCAAAAGTTTTGGCTCAAAAAAAAGCTAAGAAAAACAATTAAATTTTGCTGATATGTTTACCTTTCCTAAAACCGAACGTCTCTGTCATAGAGAATTAATTAGGGATACACTTAATCGTGGTAAACGTTTACGTTTGGGAGCCCTCCATGCTTCTTGGAAAATTCAGACTTCACAAGAAAGTATACAGATATGCAAACCCTTACAAATTTTGATTTCCATACCCAAACGCTATACAAAAAAAGCAGTTCATCGAAATTTGAAAAAAAGACATTTAAAGGAAGCGTATCGCAAAAACAAACAATTTCTTTTGGATTTTTTAACAGAAGAAAATTTATCTCTGAGTCTCACATTAATGTACAATAGCAAAGAAGCAATTAATGCAGTAGAGGCTGAACAAATGATGATTGAAATGCTACATCTCATCTATACAAAATTAAAACAATCTAGTGCCAATTAAATATAAATAGGATTCCCTAAATATAAAAAATATGGAAATAGTAAAAAAAATATGGAAATTTTTAATTATTTTACCCATTCGGATTTATCAATATATGATTTCTCCTTTTTTCCCTGCTAGTTGTCGCTTTGTACCTACTTGTTCTCAATATGGGGTAGAGGCTCTTCAAAAATATGGGCTATTTAAGGGTGCTTGGCTCACTTTTAAACGTATTATACGCTGTCATCCATGGGGAGGCAGTGGTTTTGATCCTGTACCTTAAACTTATTTACATTATGAATAAAAACACATTGATTTTTCTCCTATTATGGCTCACCTTTGGGAGCGTGACCACATTTGCTCAAAAAGAAAATAAGGATTTTGAAATTCTCAAGAATTTGGAAATTTTTTCTTCTGTATACAAAGAACTTCACCTCAATTATGTAGATGAAGTAAAATCGGGAGAACTAATTAAAACAGCTTTAGATGCCATGTTACGGACTTTAGATCCCTATACCGTATATATTCCTGAAGCTGAAATTGAAGATTTTAAAATTTTGACTTTGGGACAATATGGAGGCATTGGCTCGACGATACATTATCGAAATGGAGCTGTATATATCTCCGAGCCTTATAAAGATTTTCCTGCTCATAAAGCAGGCTTATTGCCTGGGGACAAAATTCTCAAAATAAATGGACAAGACACCAAAGGCAAAAGTACGGAAGATGTAAGTAGTTTGCTTAAAGGACAAGCAGGAACCTCTCTTGAATTAACCATCGAACGAATAGGTGTAAATAAACCGCTTAGCTTTTCGATGCTTCGACAAGAAATAAAAATAGACAACGTAACTTTTGCAGGTATTTTAAAAGATCAAATAGCTTATATCCGTTTGGATGGATTTACACAAGATGCTTCCAAAGAATTTAAAGATGCTTTTTTGAAATTAAAGGCAGAGGGAATCAAAGGACTTATTGTGGATTTACGGTATAATGGAGGGGGACTTTTGAATGAAGCCGTGAATATGGTAAATATGTTTGTTGGCAAAGGTTTACCCGTGGTCAGCACCAAAGGAAAAGTAGAAGCCAAAAATCATACGTTTTATACTTCTGACGCTCCTTTGGATTTAGACATTCCTATTGTTTTTTTGACAAGTCGTGGCACAGCCTCTGCTTCTGAAATTTTTGCAGGTGCAATGCAAGATTACGATAGAGCCGTAATTATTGGACAACGTTCTTTTGGAAAAGGCTTAGTTCAAAATGTGCTTCCCTTAGATTACAATTCTCAAATGAAAATAACCGTTTCAAAATATTATATTCCAAGTGGACGTTGTGTGCAAGCCATTGACTATGGACATAGAGATGCCGAAGGAAAAGCCAATAAAATTCCCGATAGTTTACGTACAGCCTTTAAAACTAAGGGAGGACGCAGCGTGTATGATGGAGATGGGATTGAACCTGAAATAGAATTGGCTGAAGAGTCGTATAGTAATATTTCGGCAAGTTTACTTACCAAATTTTTGATTTTTGATTTTGCCAATGAATTTAAACGAAACACTCCACAAATAGCTAATCCTAAAGATTTTATAATTACGGATACTCTGTATGCAAATTTTATAACTTTTTTGAATGACAAAGAGTATGGTTACGAAACACAATCGGAAACCTTATTGAAAGAAATGCAAAGAATTGCTCAAGAAGAAAATTATCAAGAAAATATTCAAAAGGAATTAGATGCACTCAGTCTTAAATTAAAGGATTCAAAAAAAGAAGATTTAAGCAAACATAAAGAAGAAATAAGACAATTGCTCAAAGAAGAAATAACTTCTCGCTATTTCTTTCAAAAAGGGCGTGCGGAAGCCTCTTTAGATGGAGACAAAACGGTGAACAAAGCTATTGAGGTATTAACCCATCCTAAAGAATATCAAAAATTATTATCTAATACAGGACGATAAATCAAAAATAGCTGTGATTGATTTAAAATATAAAGAAGATTGATTTGAAATTTCAAATAGATATAAAAAAAGGGTGGTCTACTATGTAGACCACCCTTTTTTTATAACTGTTTATTAGATTACTTAGAAACTCTTTCAAGCCATCTAAGCATAAATATCATGGTAAACATAGAGATAGAACAAGCAATAACAAATACCGACCAAGTCATCCAAATTGGAATAGATTCGTAAAGAATTGCTCCGATAAACAATAACTGATTACCCACAGCCGTTGCTCCTAACCATCCCCCCTGCATAATACCTTGATATTTGGGAGGAGCCACTTTAGATACAAACGAAATGCCTAGTGGTGAAATAAATAATTCTGCTACCGTTAAAATAAAGTATGTACCTATCAATAAAAATGGAGTTACTTTAACTGCGGAAGCACCTGCGGCAACTACCTCTGAATGTAAAGGAAGTTTTGCTAAATAAGAACCTATGGCCATAACGGCAAAACCAAGTGCGGCAATACCCATACCAATAGCAATCTTTTTAGGTGTTGAAGGTTCCATGTTTTTGGAACGCAACCAACCAAATACCGCCATTAATAATGGAGTTAAAAATACTACAAAAAATGGATTGATCGATTGGAAAAGTTCCGCTCCTTGAAGTACTGTAAAACCTAGATCTAATTTCAACCACGACAAATCGGTATATTCTTTTGCAAAGAAAGTAAGTGTTAAGCCATTTTGATGGAAAGAAAACCAAAAGAAAATAACCACTGCAAACACAGCAAATAAAGCCCATAAACGTTGTCTAACTTCTTTGACATCCATTTCAAAATTGGCTACATTGGCAGGATTTGCTTTATCATTACTAGATGCAGGATCTGGAAATTTGCGTTTATTAGTTAGATAAACTACCAATGAAATAAGCATGGCTCCAATGGCAATTGCAAAGGCATAATGGAAACCTTCGGTAAATATATTTAAATAATTGTACGAAAAAGTAGTGAGATCAATTACAGGATTTGCACTTGAAACCGTGGCCAATTCAGAAAAATGAGTGGCTGCTTCAGGAGTCAAGGTGCCAGCAATATGTCCATGACAAAGAGCAGGAAGATCGGGATTATATAAAAATCCTTTAGAGGTTAACCACCAATTTCGAATACCTACAGCTGCCAAAGGAGCAAAAATAGCACCCACATTGATAAACATATAGAACCAAGAAAATCCAGAATCACGTAATTTGGAATAAGTAGGATTATCATACATTTGGCCTACTAAAGCTTGTAGGTTCCCTTTGAATAAACCATTTCCAAAAGCAATTACAAACAATCCAAAGCAAGTCATTGCTAAGAATAAAGCTTTATTTGGAACTGGTGTTGGCGATGGAATTGCAATCAACACATAACCCACAGACATCAAAATAAGACCTGTTAAAATAGTTCCTTTATAATTTCTAGTTTTGTCAGCAATAATCCCTCCAAAAAAAGCTAAAATATAAATAGAGAAATAAAAGACAGAATAGATTAAACCAGCATCTTTGCCATCCAAGCCAAACTTCGCTTGAAGGAATAGCACAAGGATTGCCATCATAGTGTAAAAACCGAATCGCTCGCCCATATTAGCTAAGGCGGCAGCAATCAGTCCTTTGGGGTGATTTTTGAACATAATTTTTGATTTTAATAAATATTTTTTTTACTTTTAATCGAATATAAGGTGCAAATATAATTATTTTTTTTTACATTTGCCATTCTAAATAGTATAATATTATGCAAAGTATCAAAAATTACCCCTATAAAATTATTCTAGGGTCAAAATCTCCCCGACGTCAAGAACTGTTGAACAGCCTTGGATTTTCTTTTGAAGTAGACCTTCCAAATACAGATGAAAGTTATCCATCTAAGCTTTTGGCTCAAGATGTTCCTTTATATATTGCCCGAAAAAAAGCCCTATCTTTCGATTTTAGTAAATTGGCAAATAAAGTCTTAGTAATTACGGCCGATACCTTAGTGATTTTCGATAATGAAATTTTGGGAAAACCTAAAGATCGAGAAGAAGCCATTCGTATGCTTTATAGTCTATCTGGACAAACTCATGAAGTAATTACAGGCGTTTGTTTACGTTCAGCAAATAAAGAAGAATGCTTTGCTGCTCACTCGAAGGTTACTTTTAGAGTATTGAGTTTTGAAGAGATTGAATATTATGTGGACACCTACAAACCCTTTGATAAAGCAGGAGGATATGGCATACAAGAATGGATAGGCTATACCGCTTTGGAACGCTTGGAAGGCTCGTTTTTTAATGTAATGGGACTTCCCACACAAATGCTTTATAAAGCATTGATGGAATTTTAATCTGTGTATGTTTTAAATTTGGAAATTTTGCATGCTACTTTTCCATAAAAAAAGCAATAAATATAGGCAATTCAAAAATTTGAATTGCCTTTTTTTATTTTTAGAAATTGCTATTGTTTGTTTTTGAAATTAGCCAAGCCTTCTTCTAGGTACTTGATGAATTTTTCTACATCGGAATCATAGCCATATCCGTCTTTTATAAGGTTTGCGCCTTCGGTGTCAAGCACTACATAGTATGGGAGTGTATTTGTCTTAAAACGGCTAATTTGAAAATCAGCATTTCGTTTTCCCAATGTTTTTTTAAGCTTTCCATCTACGGTAGAGGTGATCCATTCACTTTCGGGAAGTTCCGTTTGGTCATCGCCATAAAGTCCTACAATCACATATTCCTTAAGTAATTTTTGTACGCGAGGATCCGACCATACTTCCGACTCCATCTTTTTACAATTGGAACATGAATGTCCTTTGAAATCGAGGAATACAGGTTTATTTTGTTCTTTTGCACAAGCCAAACCTTCGGCATAATCAAAATACCCCTTGAGACCAAAAGGCAAATGTAATTTATCAGAATAACGTGGGGTTCCACATAATACTTGATCTGAACCTGCATCAGCTACTTCTCCAGCAGGAGCACTTGCTTTGGAAAGATCAAATTGTTGACAGCTTTGTGGAGGAATAAGAGCCGAAACCATTTTGAGAGGAGCGCCAAATAGACCTGGGATCAAATAGACAACAAAAGAAAAAGTTACTATCACAATGAGTAAACGTACTACGCCAATGTATGGTAAATCGCTATCATGTGAAAATTTGATTTTTCCCAAAAGATAAAATCCCATCAAGGTAAAGATCACAATCCAAACTGCAAGATATGCTTCACGTGTAAAGATATTCAAAGCATACACTTGATCGATGGTCAATAAGAATTTCATACCAAATGCCAATAAAACAAAGGCAAAAACCACTTTCACTGAATTTAACCAGCCTCCTGATTTTGGCAATTTGTTAATCAAAGCAGGGAATAAAGATAAGATAAAGAAAGGAGAGCCCATTGCTAAACCAAATAAAAACATTCCCATCAAAGGTTTGATTACCGAAGTACCCATTGCGGCTTCTACTAATAAAGTTGCTACAAAAGGCCCCGTGCAAGAAAAAGATACAATTGTGAGTACTGCAGCCATAAAGAAAGCTGAAATATAGCCTCCATTATCGGCTTTTGCATCTAATTTATTGGATAGACCTGTAGGCAAAGTAATTTCAAACATTCCAAAGAACGAAAAAGCAAATACTACAAAGAGAATAAAGAAAATAATATTTGGAATCCAATGGGTGCTCAATACATTCGCAAAATCGGCACTTTTAGTAATCGCTACAATAGCACCAATGGCAGTGTAAATAAGTGTGATGGATCCTGTAAAGATTAAACCTTTGATAATACCTGTGGAACGTTTACTTTCCCCACTCATAAAAAAAGATACGGTCATAGGAATCATAGGAAATACACAAGGCGTAAATACGGCAGCAATACCTGCTAAAATAGCTAAAAGGAAAAAGCCTAATAAGGACTCTTCTCCTTGTGCAGCTTCCTCTTCGGCAAGTACAGCAACTTCAGAATTGGTAGACACTGCCTCTTCCGTAGCTACTTCGGTGGCCGTATCTTCCGTAGCGGTAGTGGCTGCAGTGGCAGCCGCTTTGCCCCCTCCTTTTACTTTGAAGGTGAAATCGATATCACTAAAAGGGATACAAGATTCTTCATCACAGACTTGATAGTCGATGGTTCCTTTGATTGTAAAATCATTGGCCGATAGAATTTGTATTTTTTGACGAAATTCAGCTTTTTTGGCCAAGTAAGCTACTTTTGTTCCAAAAGTTTCATCTACGGATTGAGTTGGTTTGGGGTGTTCACTTGCTTTCCCAATTAATTTAAAATCTTTTGATTTTGGAAAATGAAAAATGGTGGGCATAGGGCCTCCTTCTTCCATAAATTGAGAATAAAGATGGTACGCACCTGAGGTAGTTGCACTGAATACAAGCTCCGCTTCTGTTTCAGAAATAGGTTTTACCGTATAACCCCATTTTACTGGGTTCTGTTGCGCCATTGCTGAAACGCAAAATAGCACAGGTAACAACCATAAAAAAAGTTTTTTCTTCATAGTAATAGTATAGTTTTTGTTTTTATTTAATAGCAAATATTTAAATTAAATGAGTAAATATCAAGTTTCCCTAAGATATTCTCTTGGGTGTGTTTGAATATTTTTACTTTAATTATAATTTTACCAAGGTAAATTCATAACTTTCCATGATTGGATTATGAAGTAAAGATTGGCAGGCTTGAGTCACCAATTCTTCCGCAGCTTGCTTGCTACTTGCTTCAACCTCTAGGGTAATGTGTTTCCCTATACGAACTTGATCTATGGTTTTCATCCCCATAGTGTGGATGCGGGATGTTACCGCTTTTCCTTGAGGATCCAATAAAGCCTTTAAAGGCATTACATTAATTTCGGCAGAAAATTTCATATATAAATAATTTTAAGTTTAATATCAATACCACTAGAGCGTATTACGCTTTACGTAATTTGCGCGGCTGTTTGTTATATATTTTATTTAGTTTTTGTTTGTAATCTAAAATGTATAATGGAAAAAACAGGATAGAGCAATACCATCAAAGCAATTCCCAAAACACCAAAGAATATAAATGCAAGGAGGGCAACAGCACAAAACAAATAAATCATTTTGTTGTCGGCCCAAGTAAAAGTTTTAAATTTAAAGGAAAACATTTTGATATTGCAAACCAATAGATACGCAAATATAATACAAAGAAGTGCAATATAATAAGGGTGCAATGTTTCTAATTTATGGCCGCCTGTATAGGCAATACAAGCCCAAAATAGAGCATTAGCTGGGGTAGGCATACCTATAAAATTACTAGTTTGCTCGGTATCTATATTGAATTTTGCCAAACGATACGCAGAGGCTAAGGCCATCACAAAAACGATATAGGCAATTTGCGGAAAAAACAAACGCTCTGGCATACTTGACATCATTGAAAAAGCAATGAATGAAGGAGCCAATCCAAAACTTACCACATCGGCCAAAGAATCTAATTCTTTACCAATGGCCGAATAGGCATGAAGAAGACGAGCCAACAAACCATCCAATAAATCGAATATTGCTGCCACAGCAATGGCAATAGCTGCCGCAGGAAGAGCTCCTTGAAAAACAAAGAGAATAGCCAAACAACCTGAAAATAAATTTAAAAGAGTAATTGTATTAGGAATATGTTTCATTTTTTTTAAAGCTATTTGTATTTTGCATAAGTAAATAATTTGGTATACTTCCCTACTTTGAAATATACTTTACCCTCATATTTATTTTTATATTAATTGACAAATTTACAGAGAATTTCGTATTTTTCAAAACGAAATTCCATATTTAGTCTTTGGAGTCTACAATTCACAGAGGCATTTTGACAATATACACACAAATAAATTGTAGACATAGCAGCTTAGATGCAGTTATCTTGGGCAGTTTGAGTAAGTGGCGTAGACTGATTGCTTTCCCAATAAATTTCAGTATGCATCATCTTTACAATCTTATCAAATTCTTTTTCCAGTAAATGGGTTCGCTCAGTTTCCATCAAATATAAAGGAATACTCTGTAAACTGGGCGAATAAGCAGGTTGCATATATGATTTTGTATATAATTTCAACCCTAGACGCTCGTAAAAGCCAATACGACGAACGGCAAGGTCGGTATCGGGAAGTTCCACTTCTAAAATTACAGGTTTTGAAGTATCCTTCAAAAAATTGCTTAGAAATTGGCCTCCTAATTTATGGTTTCTAAAATCTTCAGCAATCGCAAAATGGCCTAGATAAATAAATTCAGCAAACTCCCAATAAATCAAGATTCCCACAGGCATTGAATGCTCTATATCTTCCACCGATTGAGAAACCAGCGATTGGTTGTTTCCATTGGTATAATATTTCATTATGCCAAGTTCTGCTTCATTCAAAACTGCACGAATGACACAAACATTCGCTTTTGGATTTTGCATCTCTAGAGCTAAATTTTGTGGCGTACGTCGTTCATTCTCATCGAAGGATTCGGTATATACCTTGTTGAAAAAAGTGTATAATTTATCCTCTGGGCTTTGTATTTGCTCAAAAATTAAAGAAGGGTACATTTTTATTTTTTTATATATTAAATAATTAACACATTTGTTTTAGGGAGGGAGAAACTCTTAAACTTGCTTCTGTTTTTGCTTGTACTTGTTCTACGGTAAATTCAGGATTGATTTCCGTAAGAAGAAGTCCCGTAGGAGTTACTTCTATAACACCCATTTCGGTAACAATCAAATTGACTTGTCCTGCAGCCGTTAAAGGAAGGGTACATTGTTTCAATATTTTTTTATTTTCATTGGCACCTGCCGTGTGTTCCATGGCCAAAATTACTCTTTTTGCACCTACAATCAAATCCATAGCACCTCCCATTCCTGGTGTTTTTTTGCCTGGAATCATCCAGTTTGCTAGATTACCTTTTTCGTCTACTTGCATAGCTCCCAAAACCGTTGCATCCACATGACCGCCTCTAATAATTCCAAAAGAAGTGGCACTATCAAATGTGCTCGCACCTAGAGCTGGACTTGCAAAGCCTCCCCCCGCATTGATGTATTCTGCATTTTCTTCTCCTGGAGCTGGCGTTGCACCCATGCCAAGTAATCCGTTTTCAGATTGCAAAATTACATGGACTCCTTTGGGTAAATAATTGGGAATAATAGTAGGTAAACCTATTCCTAAATTGACTACATCGCCATCTTTGAGCTCTTGAGCTACGCGTTTGGCAATTACTTCACGCATTGTGTTTTTATCCATTGTGTTGTTGTTGTTGTTTTTATTTTGTATTTCGTCTCACAAACTCTTGTGCCGCAAAAGAAGCGACATCATCGGCGTAGGTATTCATTCCAAAACCCGCATCATAGCCCAATTCCTTTGCTAATTCATGAGAAATACGAGGGCCTCCGCAAGCCAAAATCATTTTGTCTCGCAAATTTTCGGCTTCCATCATTTCTACCAATTCGGTTAAGTTTAAAATATGTATATCTTTTTGAGTTACTGTTTGTGACACCAATAATACATCCGCTTTCAACTCTAGAGCTTTCGCTATAAATTCATCATTGGGCACTTGCGATCCTAAATTGTAAGCCTCTATCATTTCATAACGTTCCAAGCCGTAATGTCCTGCAAATCCTTTCATGTTCATAATGGCATCAATTCCCACTGTGTGCGCATCAGTACCTGTACTTGCTCCTACAATAATTAATTTGCGACCAATGTGTTCTCGAATATAATCGTCACATTCGTGCATATCCATTTTGGTAGACTCTACTTTGGGCACATGTATAGTAGTGTAATCGACCGTGTGGGCACAAGTTCCATAACAATTAAAGAATGTAAAACCTGGGGTCAAGGCTTTGTAGAATACAATTTGAGGATTTTCTAAACCCATTTTACGTATTAATATTTTGGCTGCCTCAATTGCTTCATCGCCTAAATCGACAGGGAGCGTAAAGCTTAATTGTACTTTGCCATCATTCATGGCATCCCCATAAGGTTTTATTTTTGTCAAATCGAGCGTTTTGTCGAATTGCTCACTGTTGGTTGAATATAATCCTCCACTCATGTTCTGTTCTCCTTATTTTTTAGTCATTAATTGAATAAACGGATTTTCATAATTTGCTTGTTTTTCGGCTACGCCAGCCAAACCTTTACCCCCGTTTTTAGGTCGTTTGATATCTGCAAAAATACCTTTTTCCAAAGCTATAAATAGCGTTTCTTTTTCGATTTTTTCCAATAAAATAGTGGCTTCTGCCAATACTTTTTGGGCTCGTGTTTGAATGATTCCATCCGTTTTAAATTCCATTTCATCTCCAATATTTTTCATATTGTTAAAAATGTATTTTGCATTTTCAATGGAAAGATATCGATCTGACATAAAAGGGGTATGTATTGCCTCGGTAGGCATTCCCAAAAGTTGTAAACCTTGGTTGGTCCAAATACCAATTTGATTGAAAAGGGCATCTTGTATATGGCCTCTAAAAATATTACCCGTCATAAATTTGGTGGGAGGCATATATTTTAAAGGTGCTTTGGGAAATATTTCACGGGTCATTTGCGCTTGTGCCAATTCATATAAAAATCCATTTTCAAGTTCTGGATCCATTTCAAAAGCATGTCCCAAACCCATTTGTTCTTCGGGTAGATGGGCCAATAAAGCTAATTGTTCATTGATAAAGTCGGAGGCCAAAACAGTATGTGCTTCGGTAAAAGCATCGGCCGTAGTTAAATAATTATCTTCCCCCGTATTGATAATTACGCCTGCAAATCCATTGATAATACGAGAAAAATATTGATCGACCAGGGTTCTTTGCATATTGATATCCCTGAATAAAATACCATAAAGAGCATCATTCAACATCACATCCAATCCTTCCAAAGCCCCCATCACTGCAATTTCTGGCATACATAAACCTGAACAATAATTGCATAAACGAATGTAGCGTCCTACCTCTTCGCCCACTTCATCTAAGGCCGTACGCATGATACGGAAATTTTCCTGTGTAGCAATCGTGCCGCCAAAACCTTCGGTTGTGGCACCAAAAGGCACATAATCCAACAAACTTTGTCCTGTGGTACGGATGACCGCAATAATATCAGCCCCTTGACGAGCCGCTGCTTGCGCTTGTATGACATCTTCGTAAATATTACCCGTAGCAACAATCACATATAGATAAGGACGAGCTCCCTCTCCTATGGTTTTGATATATTCCTCTCGACGAGATCTACGAGTTTTGATTCTATCCATAGAGGCTTTGATGTATGGAGCTAAAGCGGCCTCGCGCTTTTCTTTGCTAGCTACTGGAGTTTGCGTAAAATCATATTTTGATTGCGCTATTTTTTCGGCCAATTGTTGTGGACTCAACGAACTTTCTACTACCGCATTACCCATTAAAAACATAAGTCCTTGTCCTAACAATCCATTTTCTTTGATTGTATCTACTACTCTATTGGGAAGCGGGACTTGATTGACATCTACTCCATCGATACCTAAAAGACGAGCCAAGGTTCTTTCTACCGCCACAGTTGTATATTGATCGACGAACTGTTGTACATCGACGGCTATATTTCTAGCGGTAGTTTTGGCTTTATCCACTTTTGTGAAGTCTATACCTAATTTTGATTTATACATAGCGTGTATTAATTTTTTATTTTTGTTGAACTTTTTGTTGAAAATACATTTTGGCTTTGTCTAAAACCTTGGGGTGCAAATTTAAAATCTCAGCAATGGTGAGCGCTTCCAATGGAGGGTTTTGTGTAGCTTCTTCTTCCACTAGAGAATAATCCATCAATTTTTGAATATTATCAATATTCCACAAAGCCGTTTTTTTTATATTTTCTCGCTCTAAGGCATCCAATTGCAAGCCTTTGACTCGTAAACGTCTTGATTTTCCATTAATATCTCCATAATGCGTACTTATTAATGCGGTACTGTTGTATTGTTCCAAACAATCCAACACCCCTTGTACAATGGCGCTTCCTTCTATTGGATTGGTGGTACGTGCCAACTCATCTATCAGTAAAAATATTTTTCGTCCCTCTTCCATCTGCGTAAAAACGTCATTAAGTTGGTTCACCTCAGAGGCAAAAGAAGATAAACCTTGCAATTCGGATTGCCCATCATCAACCAATAAACAAACTTCGTCAAAAATAGGTAATAAAGCATCTTGTGCAGGAACGAAAAAGCCATACTGAAAAAGGAGTTGTGCCAAAGCCAAACTTTTTAGAAGCACAGTTTTGCCACTCATATTTGCACCTGTCAACAAACAAGCATGCGGATATAAACTAATATCTATACATTGGTAATGCTTATGCGATTGTTTGAGCATATATTTTAGTTGAGGATGAAATAAGCCTCGCAATACAATATTTTGATTATTGGGAGCCCAATGCGCAGATACTAAATTCCAATCTCGAGCTTGTGTGACTTTGGCAATGGCAATATCCCAATACGCAATCACTTTCATGTTTTGGATCAAATCCTCTTTGTACTCACCTAATTGCTTAGACAAATCTTGACGAACTTCATCTTCTATTTGTATACAGGTCTGCCGTAATTGTTGAATGATATCCGTGTCAAAGGTGTGTATATCCTTGTCCTGCTTCTCTAATTCATCTTTAAGTTCTTTTCGTTTTTGCGCCAAAAAAGCATTGTAGGCATCATATATATAAAAAGAGGGAAGGATTTCGTTGAGTGGATCGAGAATTTCTATTACCCTTTGCAATGCGCGCAATACAGGCATATTTGGGACATTCAATTTTTCGATAATTTCTTTGATTTGCGTGGATAATAGAGCAAAATTTTTGATTTCAAAAAGCTGCACATCGTCCAAAACCCCATTGCCTATATTTTGTAATGTAGGTGAAATATCTCGTATTTGATGTAATTTAATTTTGATTTTTTCAAAAATAGCATGACGCGTTAATTCATCAAAAACACAATCTAGTTGATTTAAGCGCTCGTTTTCGGCACAAATAAGTGCGGCATTTGTGTAAAAGGGCGTAGATAAAAGCATTTCTCTACCCACACTAGTTTGGAGGTCTAGTGCCTGTATAATATAAGATAGAGCTCTGTTTTTTTTTATTGCCTCTTTTAAATTCATGTTTTCAGTGCATTTTACGCATAACTTACAAAAATACATTAAATTTTAGAAATGGACAAATTTGTGGACAAGCGAATGTGAGAATTTCACTATCTGTATCTATTTGCAAAATACCGACTCCGTTTTTTTTCTTTTGCTTTTTTACGCCAAGCTCGAATATTGAGTACGATGAGCAATAGCAATAAAAATCCAATAACTCGCAACGACCATGTTTGAAAATTGGAAACTGATGCCGTTAAGGGATTGGTAGGAATAATGCCGGGTTCTTTTACTTTGATAATTGGATTCAAATAATAAACAGTGCCATCCATAAAATGAATTTTTGCACGAATATATGTAAGGCTATTGGGCGAGGGTATATTGAAACGTAAAGTATCTCCCATGGCGGTTCGCCCTATTATTTTGCCATTATCTCCTATAAATTCGACACTACCTTTAGCTCCTTTTAATATGATGCGGATAAAACTACCTACACTATCTTGTTCTAATTTGTAAACCAATAATTCGGGCAATTTTTTGAGTCTTTCGGCTTTTACATTGATACTTTCGTTTAAAATACAAGGATAATCCACCCCTATACTTTCGCCTTTAGCAATTTTTGGTAAGATATTGACGGTGTCATGGATGAGCGTAAACCTACGTCCCGTTTCTGACAACTGACTTACATCATGACAATCGTCATTGGCTATTAAATAAACCCATTTTTGCGCTGTCAAAACTGTATCCCAATAATTTTCAGAAATACAATAATGATTGAGTACTTCAAATAGATCGTAATTGGACAAATGTTTTAAATCATCTGCTGAATAACCGCCCCAATGAGGTGGATGCGCTAAGGCCAAGTATTGACAACGATCTTTGAGTTGATTGATAATATATTGCTTTTGATGTATGGTTTGAAAAAATGGAAAATCTAAAGGATATACTTTTTGTGCACCTAAACTGAGTTGATGTGCTTTAGGTATATTGTATCCATGCTCATAGACAGGAATATAATGAGGATTGTCGGAACCTTTGGTAATGGTTTGGTAATCGGAAATACTAAACGCAAAGAAGCCTAATTTTGTATATGCGTCATTGATTTGTTGAACCGAGTTGTTTCGACCATTGGTCGCTTTGCCCCAAGCATTGGAATGGGCATGAAAATTTATTTTATACCAATGAGGCTGATTCTCCAATTTTTGGTAGGGATTGTACCAATATTCATAATCTTTGACCGACTCTCCTTGTTTGTCGAATTTATAAATTGGACTAACTAAATAAAAGAAAAAGAAAAATATGAGAAGTGCACATATTAGATAAAGCGGTATTTTATAAAAAACATATTTCAAAATAAATTTAACAACCTTTTTCATAAGAACTAATTTTAACAAATAATAAAAAACTATATGTGTATTTTAAAATTGAATTTACAAATATACATTTTTTTTTCTATTTTGAACTTATTGTTTTTGTTTTTTACAATAGAAGATCAATTTAGAAAGCAATTTTATGAAAGCATTTTGCTTATATAAATAAAATCGGCTACAGACAAACGCTCTGCTCGTAAATCGAAAATGGTATCATCTAAGCAATTTGCTTTATTGGCAAAAAGTCCACGCAAAGCATTGCGTAAAGTTTTGCGCCTTTGATTGAAGGCAGTTTTGACCACAAGAGTAAATATTTTTTCATCACAATCCAAATGTAGCGTTTGATTACGTACCAAACGGATTACCCCTGAACGAACTTTGGGAGGAGGATTAAACACGGTAGGTTCCACGGTAAATAGATATTCAATATCATAAAAAGCTTGCAGAAGCACACTTAAAATACCATACGTTTTACTGCCTGGCGCTGCGGCTACACGTTCGGCAACTTCTTTTTGAAACATTCCTGCAACCAAAGGAATTTGATCTTTAAATTCGAGTACATGAAAAAGAATTTGAGAAGAAATATTATATGGGAAATTGCCTATAATCGCAAAAGAGTTTGTAAAAAAATCGCACGCATCCAAATGCAAAAAGTCGCCTAAAATAATTCGGTGCTCTTGTTGTAAAACAGGATATTTTTCTGACAAATATTGCACCGATTCTTCATCAATTTCAACCACTTTAAGATCGAAAACTTGATTGGATAGAAGATATTTAGTGAGTATACCCATCCCTGGACCTATTTCCAATAAATGAGAGGGGGTCACAAACTGTTTTTTTGATTCGAGAGGATCACTCTGAAAAAACAAAGACATAGCAATACGTTCTGCTATGGATTCACTAGTTAGAAAATGTTGACCTAGGTGCTTTTTAGCTTTGACGTTTTGCATTTTATTTGGATTCTGTATTTAATATCCGTTTACGTATTTCTCTGTAATTTTGGCGTGCTTTGGGAGCTAAGTTGGACGTTGGAAATTCACTGAATACGCGTTCGTAAAACGCCATAGCTTGTAGCGGAATTGCCAAGTTTTCCGATATTTGAGCCACTGCAAATAGCGCCTCATCTACCCAAAGGGAAGAAGGGGTATTCTCTACCAATTTCATATAATAAACAAGTGCACTATCTGGTTTTTGCGCTTTGTTGTAAATCTCCGCTTTTTTGTAATATACATCATCCCAAAGCGCTTTTTCACTCTCTAAATCCAATACACTATCTAAAAGAGGTAGTGCCTCTTTCCATTGATTTCTATATACCATGGCATCGGCACGAGCCACTAAACGCAAACCAAAATAATTGCTATCGGCATTGTTATTTTCTTTGATCAAAAGAGCGTATTCCATTGCATCATTCGCGATAAGCTTTGAAGTGGCCGCTTTTAAAACATCAAATTGCGACTTTGCCCAAAGAAAATCACCCATATAATACGAAAGTTGTGCATTTTTTAATTTAGCAGCAAAGCCAATGGCATCTTGCTTAAATTCTTTTTCAACTTGACTATACAAGAGTGTGGCATCCCAAACATTGCCAAAATATAATAGAATATCAGCTAAATCAATTTTGCATTCAGCTCGTAGATTGGATGGGATTGTAAGTTGTGCTATGGTTTCTTCAAGTAAATGTTGTGCTTTGTCGGGCTGTTTGGTATAGTAGGCATAAATTTGTGCTAAATTACGTGTTAACCCAATACTAGCTACATCATGAGGAAATTCAAGCCAGAGTGCTTCATAGTCCGTTTTTATTTTTTCTATTTTTTCTTTTTGTTTAGGATTATCGGCATCGACTTGTGTGCGTTCCACTTCATCGCGTAACTGTTGATAATACAAATTTAAAAGTTCAATTCTACTTTGTTTATAATATCGGCTGTTGGGGCCTAATGCAATCAATGATTTATAGGCCGTTTCCGCCTCTTTAAAGACTTTGTTTTGAGCAATGATAGAAGCGACCTCAAACAGCTTTTTGCCTTGGTCTTTAAAGCGGATTTGATAGGTTTTGGCTTGGGTTACAGCCTCGGAAAAACTATTTTCTTGCAGAAGTACCCAAATTAACAAATTTTGCACACTTCGACTTTCTGAATCTTTTTGTGCTTTTTGTAAAAGTATTTTTTTTATTTGTAGAATTTGTTTTTTGGTATCATCGGTTGATATCAACGACTGTAAAGCACTTTCAATATACGTTTGCAAAGGTTCATTCTCTTGTAGAAACAAAAGATATTCATCCATCATTTCTGGGATTTTTTGCATAATTCGATATAAATTGGCCAATTCATAAGCATAGATTGTGGGATCCCCTAGATTTGTTCTGGCCTTGCTATAAATTTGCGTAGCCCAATGGTACGATTGAGCCTGATTATAAAAATAATTTGCAATCTCATGCACAGCATACGTTGAACTCGCATCAAAATTATCTACCACCCATTGGTATTGTTTTTCAGCTTTGCCACTCTCTCCTCTGAGAGCGTAGATACGTCCTAAATCAATAAATACCGTAAGTTGTTTTTTATCTTGTTTGATTTGCTTGCGAACTATTTTTTCTGCCTCTTCATATTCTTTCAATTCCAATAAAGCATTTAGATAAGCCTGATAAATATAAGGGGTAGGCGTTTTTTGATAAATTTCTTTATATAAGAGCCGTGCTTTGTCTTTTTCGCCATTGCGCCAATACTGCTGTGCTAGTTGTTCATCGCTGCCTAATTGCGCACAAAGAGGCAATGCGCACAAAAAACAGAAAAACAAAAAATACACAATTTTTTTATGGCACATGCTACATTTTTTAGACAAAATTATACTATTGAATTATTGAAAAGCCTGTGTAGGCTTGCAATTCTTTAGGTATACAAATTCCTTCTGCCGTTTGATTATTTTCGAGCAAAGCAGCTACAATACGGGGCAAAGCTAGAGCCGAGCCATTGAGCGTATGAGCTAATTGCATTTTTCCATTGGCATCTCTATAACGTAATTTCATACGATTGGCTTGATACGATTCAAAATTAGACACTGAGCTCACTTCTAACCAACGTTTTTGTGCTGCAGAATAGACTTCAAAATCGTAGGTCAAAGCAGAAGTAAAACCCATATCCCCTCCACATAAACGCAATATTCGATAAGGAAGTTCGAGGGCATCCAACAAAGAGCGTACATGTGCACACATCGACTCTAAAGCCGCATACGAATTTTGAGGTTCTTGAATTTGCACAATTTCTATTTTATCAAATTGATGCAAACGATTCAAGCCTCTTACATCTTTTCCATAAGAACCCGCTTCCCGTCTAAAGCAAGAAGAATAGGCCACATTTTTGATAGGAAGATCGTTGATATTCAAAATTACATCCCGATAAATGTTGGTAACGGGAACTTCTGCCGTAGGAATTAAATATAAATTGTCTAAATCGACGTGATACATCTGTGCATCTTTGTCGGGAAGTTGTCCCGTGCCGTAGGCTGAAGCTTCATTGACCATCAAAGGAGGTTGTATTTCCAAATAACCATTCGCAGCAGCTTTATCTAAAAAGAAATTAATTAATGCACGTTGTAGTCGCGCACCTTGTCCCTTGTAGACAGGGAAGCCTGCTCCTGTAATTTTGGTGCCTAATTCAAAATCTATAATTTCATATTTTTTAGTAAGCTCCCAATGAGGAAGCGCATCTTCTGGCAAATTAGGCATCGTGCCAAACTGTGCTACCACTTCATTATCTTCGGCACGTAAGCCTTGAGGTACAATATCGGCAGGTAAATTGGGAATGGTGTACAATTTTTGTATTACGTCTTTTTCTAATTCATCTAATTTAAGATTGAGTTCTTTGCTTTTTTCTTTAAACTGTACTGTTTTTACTTTGAGTTCATCTGCCAATTCTTTTTTTCCCTGTTGAAATAAAATGCCAATTTCTTTCGATATTTTATTTGTTTCGGTGAGCATATCGTCCAATTCTTTTTGAGTTTGGCGTCTTAAATTATCCAAATTCAATACCGTTTCTATACTTTCTTCGGCTTGTTTAAAATGTTTTTTCTTAAGTTTTTGAATTACCTCCGCGGTATTTTCACGAATAGTTTGAATTTGTAGCATTTTCTTTTGAGTTTTAAAGTGCGAATTTACAAAAAAAATAGGAATAGTACTTTAGTTTTGCAAAAATTTAACTAAATTTGCTCTTTCTTACCCCTAAAAAATAATTTAGTAACCTCCATTTTTAATTAAAAAAAATTTATGACGCACAAAGCAGGATATGTAAATATCATCGGAAACCCCAATGCGGGAAAATCTACTCTTATGAATGCCCTTTTGGGAACTCAACTTTCTATTATTTCTCCCAAGGCTCAAACCACACGCCATCGTATTTTGGGAATGTTGAATACCGACGACTATCAAATTGTTTTTTCCGATACCCCAGGGATGGTCAATCCGCACTATAAATTGCAAGAGACCATGATGGATGCCATTGAAGGAAGTTTACATGATGCCGACGCCTTTATTTTGCTCACCGAAATGGGTGAAGATTTTAAAAATGTGGAAATTATAGAAAAAGTAAAACAATCGGAATTACCTATTCTTTTACTGATTAATAAAATTGATTTGTCCAATCAAGACGAAACGGCTCTTAAAATTAATTACTGGAAAGAACAACTGCCACAAGCCAATATTCTTCCTATTTCTGCCCTTCACGGCTTTAATGTGGAAGGCGTTTTAGATTGGATTGTAGAACATCTTCCCGAAAACCCACCTTATTTTCCCAAAGATGAAATTTCGGATCGCAATGTCCGCTTTTTTGTTTCAGAAATTATTCGAGAAAAAATATTGATACATTATCAAAAGGAAATTCCTTATGCCGTAGAGGTCTATATTGAAAGCTATGAAGAGGGAAAAGATCTCGACAAAATTCGTGCAATCATCTACGTAGAGCGAGAATCTCAAAAAATCATTTTGATTGGGAAAAGTGGTCTAGCTCTTAAACGAGTGGCCTCGGAGGCACGTCGTCAAATGGAAAAATTTTTAGGAAAAAAAGTGTTTCTTGAAACACATGTGAAAGTTTTGAAAAATTGGCGCGACAGTGAGCAACAGTTGAAAAACTTTGGTTATTCACCATCTTAAATTATCTTACTTGGAAAATGTAAAATAAATATAGTATATTTGCCATATTTATTTAAAATGTAAAATGTAATGATTTTTGCTGCTATTGACATAGGATCCAATGCGGTTCGTCTGTTATTTGCCAATGTATTTGAAAATACATCTAAACAAATTATTTTTTCTAAAGCCAGTTTTATTCGGATTCCGCTGCGTTTGGGCGAAGATGTATTCTCTGAAGGCTATATTCGAGATTCTTCCTTAGCTAAACTGATAGAGACTTTGCAGGCTTTTAAACAATTGATTGCCGTATACGATACCAAAGATTATTGTATTTGCGCCACTGCAGCCATGCGAGAAGCACAAAATAGTGCCGCTGTGGTACAAGAAGTGTTTACTAAAACAGGGATGAAAATAAATGTAATTGATGGACTTGAAGAAGCCAATATCATTCGTATGGCAGGCGAAAATATGCCCAATCACTCTCAAAACATAGGAATGTATGTGGACGTAGGGGGGGGAAGTACCGAAATTTCAGTGACTAGAAACAATAAATTTGAAAATTCATATTCTTTTCAATTAGGGACTTTACGTTTGCTCCACAATCTTGAATCACAAGAAGAATGGATACGCTTGGACAAATGGCTAAATGCCTTTAAAGCTGATTTTGGTAAAATATTTTTGGTGGGCTCTGGGGGAAATATCAATAAATTGACTAAACTTTTTGGAGACAAATTAAACTTAAAAATGAATTTTTCTCAATTGAATAAAGCATATCAAGAAATGAGTAATTTGAGTATGGCTGAAAGGATGAGTACATATAGCTTACGACCCGATAGAGCGGACGTAATTGTACCTGCAGCAAAACTCTTTTTGCATATTATGGAATATACTAAAACAAAACAAATTCAAGTACCTAAATTTGGACTTGCTGACGGTATGGTGTGTCAATTGTATACCCAATATATGGCAAAGCACAAATCAAATTAATTCTCACAAATCAAATTAATCTTCTTTGATTCGATATAGTGCACTTTCCATAGTCAATAAATCGATAGTAAAAAGTTGATTGCGTAATACATTTCCACAGTGGGTAAGCATTTTGATAACTTCAGCCGCCTCGATAGAACCGACAACTCCTGGCACAACGCCCATGACTCCTTGTTCTTTTTGTATCTTATGAGTTAGTGTTTTTTCATCAGGAAAAAGAAAACGATAATCGGCACCGCCTAAATAATTAAAGACCGATACCTGTCCTGTAAATTCACCTATGGCGCCATATACATACGGCTTTCCTAGAGCTACACAAGTATCATTGATTAAATAGCGAGTAGCAAAATTGTCACAACCATCTACTACTATATCATAAAGCGCTATGATTTCTTTGGCATTTTGCGCTGTTAAACGTAGGTTGTAGGCATCTATACGTGTGTGGGCCGATTGCAATTGTAATTTTTTTTTGGCACATTCTACCTTAGAATTTGCAATATCATTTTCGGTATAGAGTATCTGTCGTTGTAAATTACTTAAAGAAACTACATCCTCATCAATTAAGCCTATTCTTCCTACCCCTGCTGCGGTAAGATAGAGGGCAATAGGGCAGCCTAAGCCGCCCACACCCACTATTAATACCGAGGAGGATAAGAGTTTTTGCTGTCCCTCCTCCCCTATTTCCTTAAGCATTGTATGTTTTTGATAACGCATAAGCCATTTTGTATTTTAGGAGAAGGATTGATCCCAATCTTTCCATACTACTTCATATCCATTTTGTCGAATTGCCTCAAAAACAAGATCGGCAGAACGATTGTCGTTGATCACGAATTGCTCAAGAGCTTGTGGATAGGTAGCATACCCCCCAGGTTCGGTTTTAGAACCCGCACTGATACTGGTAATTCCTAAACTCATCATGTGGTCGCGATAGTCGGCACTTTCACGTGTGGAAAGAGACATTTCTACATCATGATCAAAAATTCTAAAGGCAAAGATAAGTTGAGCTAATTCTTTGTCACTCATCACTACATTTGGCTTAAAACCTTCGCCTGCATGCGGACGTATACGAGGAAAAGAAATAGAATATTTGGTGCGCCAATAGGTGCGTTCCAAATATTGAAGATGCCGAGCCATCATACATACATCGGTGCGCCAATCTTCCAAACCTATCAACACCCCTAAGCCTATACGGTGGATTCCTGCGTCTCCTAAACGATCGGGCGTATCTACTCTATAATCGAAATCACTTTTTCTACCTGCAGGGTGATAGATTTTGTATCGAGCTTTATGATAGGTTTCTTGGTAAATATAAACGGAGTCTAAACCTTCGGCTATCAATTGTTCGTACTCATTTTGATCCATGGGTTGTATTTCGGCAGATACCGTTGCATATTGAGGTTTGAGTTGTCGAATGGCTGCAGCCACATACTCTACCCCTGCATCTCGTGGCGACTCACCAGTGAGTATGAGTATATTTTGAAAATTACCCAAACGTTTGATAGCGGCCGATTCGGCGGCTATTTCTTCGGGTTTGAGAATGATACGACGAATATCATTATCATGATTGAAACCACAATAAATACAATGATTCATACACGCATTGGTAAGATACATGGGAAGGTACACTTGAATGGTTTTACCAAATCGTTGTTGGGTATATTTACGACTTAAACTAGCCATTTGTTCCAGATATGGAGCAGCAGCTGGCGATATAAGTGCCATAAAATCGTCAATATTGAGGTATTCTTTTGTCAAGGCTCTCTCAACATCCTTGGCTGTTTTATTATAAATTGAGGTTGTTGTTTCTCCCCAATCATATTGTGAAATAAGTTCTTTAAATCGTTTCATTATATTTTGTTTTTAGTACAATCGTTCAATTGTTGCGTAATACGCATTGCGCAAAAATTAGGACCACACATAGTGCAGTGATCGTCCCCTTCTTTTGAACCTTCTTTGAAATATTCTAGTGCACGGGCAGGATCTAGCGAAAGATTGAATTGATCTTTCCATCGGAAATCAAATCGTGCTTTACTTAAGGCATTGTCGCGAACCTGTGCTCCTGGATGTCCTTTGGCAAGATCGGCAGCGTGTGCGGCTATTTTATATGCAATCACCCCATTCCGTACATCTTCTCTATTGGGTAAGCCCAAATGTTCTTTGGGAGTTACATAGCAAATCATGGCCGTGCCATACCAAGCAATTTGTGCAGCTCCTATGGCAGAGGTAATATGATCATAGCCAGGTGCAATATCGGTAGTCAAAGGTCCTAAGGTATAAAAAGGTGCCTCATGACAAATTTTCAATTGCATATCCATATTTTCTTTGATTTTATTCATGGGAACATGACCTGGACCTTCAATAATTACTTGCACATTGTGTGCCCATGCTTTTTTGGTTAATTCGCCCATGACTGAAAGTTCCAAAAATTGTGCTTCATCATTGGCATCGGCAATAGACCCTGGACGCATACCATCCCCTAAGGAAACGGCTACATCATATACGCGTAAAATTTCACAAATATCATCAAAATGCGTATACAAAAAATTCTCTGCATTATGCAACTGACACCATTGTGTCAAAATAGAACCTCCTCGAGATACCATACCTGTGAGCCTTTTGGCAACTAAAGGTGCATGCGCTTTGGTTACGCCTGCATGTATGGTAAAATAATCAACGCCTTGTTCACATTGTTCAATAAGTGTATCCCGATAAACCTCCCAACTAAGTTCGTTTATTTTGCCATCTACTTTTTCTAAAGCTTGATAAATGGGCACGGTGCCTAGAGGTACTGGACAATTTCGGATAATCCATTCGCGAGTTTCATGGATATTGGCTCCTGTGGATAAATCCATTAGGGTATCCCCTCCAAAACGACAACTCCATAAACTTTTTTCCACTTCTTCCTCTATGGTTGAAGACAAAGCTGAATTGCCTATATTTGTGTTTAATTTAACTAGAAAATGGCGGCCAATAATCATAGGTTCGGCTTCAGGATGATTGATATTGGCAGGAATAATTGCACGACCTTCAGCTATTTCGTTACGTACAAATTCAGGGGTAATATGGGTTTGAATTCCCAATTCCTCATTTTGCATATTTTCGCGTATAGCTACATATTCCATTTCAGGAGTAATTATGCCTTGTTTTGCATAATACATTTGCGTGATTTCTTTGCCTTGTTTAGCACGATAAGGAAGTGAAATATGCTCAAAACGCAAGCTATCCAACGATTTATCATAAAGTCGTTTGCGCCCATATTCAGAAGATATTTCAGTTAATTGATCTACATCTCCGCGTTTTTTGATCCATGTTTCACGTAGACGAGGAAGGCCTTTTTTTAAATCTATTTTTATATTTTTATCGGTAAAAACACCACTCGTATCGTAAATGTAAACGGGAGGATTTTTGGTGAAAACCCGCTCTCCATTTACTATTTTAACAGTATCGGTAAGGGTTACTTTACGCATGCCTACACGTATTGGATGTAATTTTCCATCAATATATACTTTTTCGGAAGCAGGATACGCATGGGAAATTGTTTCTTCTATGGTCATGATTGTTGTAATTTATGTGATGATTTTAATTTAAAAATGAAGTGAGTGGACTACTAGCTTGTGCACTGTGGAGTTCAGCGGCTAAACCTGAAAGATAAGCCATTCGTCCCGCTTGAACTGCCAAAGCAAAAGCATTGGCCATGGCTTTGGGATCGCCAGCAACAGCAATAGCGGTATTGACTAATACGGCATCGGCACCTAATTCCATTGCTTGGGCAGCATGAGAAGGAGCACCTATTCCTGCATCTACCACTACAGGCACCTTGCTTTGCTCAATGATAATTTCCAAAAGATCGCGTGTGCAAAGGCCTTTATTGGTGCCTATAGGAGCTCCCAAAGGCATTACTGTGGCAGCACCTACCTCTTCGAGTCGTTTGCATAAAACAGGATCGGCTTGAATATAAGGTAATACAATAAAACCCATTTTAGCTAATGCTTCTGTGGCTTTTAAAGTTTCGATAGGATCGGGTAAAAGGTATTTAGGATCGGGATGGATTTCGAGTTTGATAAAATTAGTGCCAAAAGCATCTTTTGAAAGTTGTGCAGCAAGAATGGCCTCTTCGGCATTGCGCACACCCGAAGTGTTGGGCAATAATTCTATTCTTGAACGATCGATGTGCACGAGCATATCATCGTTTTTATTGCTCATGTCGATACGTTTCATTGCTACGGTAACCATTTCGGTGCCAGAAGCAAGAATGGATTGTTCCATTAAAAGGTTGGAACTAAATTTACCTGTTCCCAAAAAAAGGCGAGACTCGAAAATTCGGCCGCCAATAATTAATTTCTCCATTTTTATTTTGTGTTTTTTGTAATTACATCTATGATTTGTGCGGTTGTTTGCACTATATCTTTTGCTTTTAATATACTTCCCGATAAAGCCACTCCGCTTATCCCTGTACGCATTAAAGAAGGAATATCGGTGGAACATATTCCGCCTATTGCTACCACGGGTAAACACATATTTTCCGCCTTCATGGCATTCATAATTTCGGTATATCCTTGAATGCCTAAAATTGTGCTTAGATTTTTTTTGGTATCCGTATATTGGTATGGACCTAAACCTATATAATCGACCCCCGCATTAAACAAATATTTTACATCGGCAAAGGTATTGGCGGTTCCCCCTATGATAAAGTTATTTCCTAACAGTTGACGAGCTGCGAGAGGACTCATATCCATTTTGCCTAAATGTACGCCATCGGCACCTACTTCGGAAACTAAAGCTACGTGATCGTCAAGGATCAATTTCGCTTTATAGGCTTTGCATAAAGGCAAGAGTTGTAATGCAGCTTGCCGTACGTCTTCGATGGGTTTTTCTTTCATTCGCAATTGGATCCAACGACCTCCTCCTTGCAGTACTTGTTCCACATACGTTTCCATAGATAGGCTCGGATGTGTGTGGGTGATGAATTGTAACATATTTTTTTATTTTCTCTGTATTGTATTTGATGTCCATAAATAACCCATCATAGCAGCTCCTCCAAAACCATAGGATTGTAATTGTGTAAAATGGGAAGGGGTGACGCCTCCTAAGGCAATTACTTTTTGATTTATCAATCCTTGGCGAAAAGCCTCCTCTAATTGAGCAGTGGTAAAAGCTGCCTTATAGCCTTGTTTGGAAATACTATTATAAATAGGACTTAGAAATACATAAGTATATGGAGAAAGATCGACTAACTCGTGAAGGCTATGACAAGAACGCGTAAGCGCTCCTGTATACTGGCTAGGGGGCGTAGGATAGGAATGATTCAAATGAAGTGCTTTAAAGGCAAATTGATTGGATAATTCATGATGATTGTGAAGGACCAATCGCGCATGATACTCTTGTGGAATAAGACGAATGAGCGCTTCTACCTCCATACAAGTAGCACTGGGTTTACGTATATGGACAAAATCTAGCGTTTGATCCAATAAGGAACAAATTGCAGAGGCTTCTCCTGCCCATAAATTTGGCGTAGTAATGCCTATTTTTTTCATTTTTTACTTCTGTTTATTTATGGTTTCAGCCTCCACAAGAGGCACGTATTACCATGAGTTTATCCCCTTCAGACAAATAAGTGCTTGCCCACAAATCTTTTGCTATTACTTGATTATTTAAAGCAAGCGCTGTGCCTTGACAGGGTATATTTTGATGCAGCAACACCTCTTTCAAACTTTCTTCTTTGAGTATGTCGAGGGCTTGATTGTTTAAAAAAATACGCATAATTTTTTTTATTTTTTAGATTCTAAAAATCTGTTTTTTGTATTCTATCTACTTTTACGTATTTACATGGAGAAAAATTGTGATTGACACCCCCATGTCCTTTGCCCAAATACACATTGGCTCCTTCGGATAAAGCTTGTTGGATATATTGTTTGGCCAAAGAAACGGCTTCTTGCAGTGGATGTCCCAATGCCATAAAAGCGGCAATAGCTGAAGAGAGCGTACAACCTGTGCCATGCGTATTACGCGTGTCTATTTTTGGGGATGAAAATAACTGTGGAGCCAAGTGGGCTTGAAATAAAATATCATTCATCGACTCTCCTTGAAGATGTCCGCCTTTCATTAATACGGCTTTGCACCCTTTTTGCAACAAAATTTCACCTGCAGTATATAAATCGTTTTGATTTTGAATTGGAATGCCTGAAAGCAATATCGCCTCATCTACATTGGGCGTAATTACCGTGGCACGAGAAAAAAGTTGAGTGGCAATTAAGTGTATGGAATTTTCTTCTATGAGCCGATGCCCTGAAGTGGATACCATTACAGGATCTAAAATTACGATGGGAGGGTGATACCTCTCTAACATCTCTATTACGACTTGTACCACTTCCACAGAATGTAACATACCAATTTTTACAGCCTCTATGGTCATATCATTGAATACGGCTTCAATTTGGGCCTTGACCCCTTGGCTCGGAATAGGAAACACCTCCTCTACGCCACAAGTGTTTTGGGCCGTAATAGCGGTAATGGCAGAAGCTCCATACACCCCTAAGGCAGAAAATGTTTTGATGTCTGCTTGCATGCCTGCTCCTCCTCCACTGTCTGAACCAGCGATGGTTAAGCAACTGATATATTTTTTAGATTGTTGCATCTCACTTTTTTTTAGGAAACAAAACGGAAGATGCAAAGTAAAGATATAGGTTCTATGAACAAATCCCTTCGTCGTTATTACTCGCGTCAGGTTCATAGGGTGTTATCTCAGCCGCGTATGCAGCACCCCTTTTGTTTCGATTTGCAAATATACAAAAAAAAATTGTATTATTTGGATTGGGGAGTAATTTCTTCTCGTAATGGCATTCGGTTTTTACTTCGATTATTGCCCAATGGCACATTAAGTCCAACAAAGAAATTGAAAGTAGCCGTGTTGATAGGTACAAATTGAGGCGTAACTTTGAAAAAAGTATAATCACTACCCACAAATAAGTTCAACCCCCATTTAGGCGTGATATTAAGCCCCCAACCAATACTACTCCATTGTTTGTTCAAGAATGAATAACTCAAACTGATGGCGAGCCAATTTAAGGGACGTGCATTGAAAGAAGCTGTGAGTTCGGTGGTTACTTTGGGAAGTCCAAAACGCGTAGTAGAGAGTAGACCTGCACTGAGTTTGTCTTTTAAAAAACTATATTCTATACCTGCATTGAGGTTGGCATGCAAAAATCGAGTTATTCCTTTATTTGCTATTACTTCTCTTAAATCTAACATATCATATAAATCGTTTTTGAGCGATTCAACTTGATCTTTGACACCTGTAATTTGCATGCTATCATTGATACTAATATTATTGAAACCTTCAAAATTAATTGCACCTTCGGCTTGCGCTGTTTTTATATTAGCTCCCCTATACCTTACAAAACCCAAATCGGTAACAGCTAAAGAAATTCTAAAATTACGCAAAGATGAAGTTTCTTGAAAACGATATTCGGCTCCCAAATCAATACCTACACCCACACCTGCAACCCCTGGATTACGTAAATCAAAACCAGTGATTGCTCCTGTGCTATCGGTGACAAAATTGGCTCCTTTCGCCAAAACTTGTGCAGAAGCAAGCGTTTGTACAGCCCATTTATCTTCCGATAAGGTAAGATTCATTTTATCTATATTTAAAGAGGCATCCACGGCTCCTACAAGAAATTTTAATTTTCCACCCACTCGCCATTCATCCCCTATATCTTGTGCATATCCCAAAGATAAATCTACATAAGAATTGAAGCCAAATTCCATGTCTTTGATTTGGTAATTAGTTTGTGAAGACGACATCCCATTTTTAACAAAATTGAAAAATTCGTAAGGAATATTAAATTGAAAATTGGTTTTCAAACTCAGGTCGAAAGTCCAAAAACTAGATTGTCCTGTATAGAAACCAAAGGAAAGAATATCTATGGTATTGTCTAAACTAAAATAATTTTGTTGATGCAATCCCGATAAAAATTGATCGCTACTAATATCTGGATGCATAAATGTGCCCAATTGCTTAGAGTTTTCTAAGGGAAACAAAAATTTGGAAAGACTAAGATTGGATTCAGTCCCTATACTGAACAAACCAACTACGGGAATTGATATATATCCCCAAGTGGGCGATAAAGCGGGATTATAAACATGTCGATGCGAATATTTGTCCATAAAATAGCCTGTACGATTGGTTTGAGCAGATGATTGACTAAACAAACAAAGCAGAATTATACTCAATAAACTGATTTTTTTTATATATTGTGATTGCATTTTTCAATAATTTAATGGATAATGAAAACGTAAATGATTATAAAGTAATTTGAATACCTCCAAGCACACGCAATTTTAAACGAGCTCGTACATAATTGGACTCTTTGATCGTAATACCTTGGGTATCGGTACCCGTTTTGGCACCAAACTGAAGAATAAATCCATATACACTTTTCATTATTTTATCGGGATCGGCTATTTCTATATTTAATTTAGTCATTACTTCACCTGCCGTACGAGTACCTGCTTTGATAATTTGACTAGGAATTTTAATTGGAATATGTTTAAACGTTGAATCTATAGGAATTAATTGTAATTCCAAATCAATGGGTAGCGTATTGACTACCTCTCCATACACTCCAATTGTATTGCCTTGCATAAGATTGCCCACAGTACTAGGAATAGAAATGGTATCGGTCAAAGATAAACGAAAGTCACTACCAAAAGCAATAGGGACCAAAAAAGTATAATTTAATTTTGCTTTATAGTCAGCCCCTAAATCTATTTGATGCTGCTGGGTGATATCTGCTTTTGCATTGATAGCAAATTGAATAGAATCTGGCACTTTTTTTAATAAATCCGACAAAGGCGTTTGTTCAAATGTATAGTCATTGGGCATCCCATCTTTGGTATCTGCAATCCAATATTTAGTAACTCCCACTTGAGAAGGCATAGGTGAAGCAGGCAATTTAATAGAAACTTTTTGCACTCCAGGCGTGGATATTTGTCCTTGGATCCATGGATTTATATCTACCTCTGCCCCTACGGGAATACCTAAATTCGATTGAGCAATGAGATCCAAATGAGGACTGGCGAAATCTAAAACCACATTATCCCCTTTCAAAAAAGCAGGCAAAGAAGCTAAAGAAACAGACACCTCTTGTGTGGGAATTTGTGGATTCAAAATACCATACACCTTACTAAATTGCATATTCGTAAGTTTAGCGGCAATGGAAATATTCATTATCTTACCCAAGGCTTGATTTACATCAATACCAGGACCTAATGTAACTCCTATTTTTCCACGATAAGCCAATTTGGCTGGGAAATTAAATAGACCATTAATGGGTTTTCCATCCAAAATAAAACTATGAATATCCAAAACCAAACTTATTTTATTATTAACCAAATCTTGCTTAAATTCTATTATATTACCTGGCAATATAGGCGCATTACCACCAAAACGGATATTATCAGGTAAATCAATGCGTAAATTAATCTTAAATGGATTGCCTAAATCAGGCGCATTTTTCAGATCTACGGTAATCTCCATTTTGCCACCCAGCAATACCATGCTGTCCAAGGCATACACTTCTGCAGGAAAATCGTTTTTTTGTATCTCTATGTTATTTGAATCATTGATTTCCACAGCTAAAGTAATATCAGGTATTGGAGGAAGCGGAGTGGAAAATCTAGGAGAAGGAAGCGGAGGTGAGTTGCCATCCAAAGCGAGCGGAATATTTAGAAACTGCTCAACCACCACATCGGCCATCGTTAAATCGGAAGCATTCAATTCGGGCACAACCACATTCATAGAATCTGCCATCAAAAGCGCATAGCTACCATCTGCAAGTATCGTCAACATACTGATGTCTGCCGTATTCAAAAAAGTACTCAAACGCAAGGTGTCCGTAGTGCCAATAGGGAACATTAAACTGTCACCTCCTATTTGCATATCGGTGTTGATACCTTGAGAAAGATCGTATTCTTTATTTTTACATTGCGTATTTAACAAAGCTATACTTAGAACAAATAAAACTGAAAGTTTATAAACTAATTTATTCATAATTTATTTTTAATTTAATATTGATAGATACCTATATTAGCTAGCAAAGTTAAAAAAAATAGTATTTAAAACCTAATTTTATACTTCTAAGATGAAAATATGATAAAAATAATATGTACATTTGCGGTCAAATTTTGTTGCATAAAAAAATGAATTGGCAAAAATATTACTTACTATACGACTTACACTTACAAAAAATAAAACGAATACTTGGATTGATTTCGGAGTTGATTATTTTTGTTTGTGCTCTTAGCACTATCTTTAGTCTGATCTATTTTTATGGATTCAATACCACCATCCTCAATGTATCGGACACCAAATACAGTTTTAAATTGATTTTGGGCTTTTTTTTAATGGGTATCACCATTCGCTACCTTTGCAATTTTAAAGAAGTACGCAACGAGCGACTGTTTGGAGTAGAAATTTTTATAAATTCAATTGCCATTTTATATTTTCTGGCTCTTTCTTTAGAACATGCATTTGCTCAAACGCTATTTAGTATCGATCGGAATATTTTTTCAATCATACTGTTGATCCTTCTTAGTTTTATGCATTCTTCTCGTATTATTTTTACGCTCTTTAATCGTGCGCTAAAACCTTCGACCCTCTTAGTATTAAGCTTTTTCTTTATTATTATGCTGGGCGCTGGACTTTTGATTCTACCCAATGCAAGCAACGTAAATTTACCTTTTATTGATGCTCTTTTTATGGCGACCTCCGCAGTTTGTGTAACGGGTTTAACCCCCGTAGATGTAGCAAGTACTTTTACACAAACTGGCTATATTATTTTACTTATTTTGATTCAAATTGGAGGGATAGGCATGTTGACTTTTACGAGTTTCTTTGCACTTGCCTTTATGGGAAAAGCCTCTTTTAGTAGTCGAATGATTGTAAAAGATGTGTTGCAAGAAAACAGTTGGACGGGGCTTTTCGCTATTTTACGAAGAGTTATTTTGGTAACCCTAACCATTGAATTGATTGGAGCGTATTGTATATGGCGACAAATCCATGGCACTCTGGATATGAACCTGCATGAAGAATTGTTTTTTTCGGTATTTCATGCGGTATCGGCCTATTGTAATGCGGGAATATCAACACTGAGTGGCAATTTACACGATCCATTAGTAACAGGGAACTATGGATTGCAAATGTTCGTTGCGTTTTTAATTATTATAGGGGGTATTGGCTATCCCATTGTGTCTAATTATTTTCGTTTGATTCGTCATTATATTCACAATGTATTTAATCTATTAATTGGACGACAAAAGCGCTATGATCATATTCCACATATTATCAATTTGCATACACGTATTGTATTAGTGACTACGACCATTCTTATTGTAGGTGGAACCGCTTTGTTTTATTTATTTGAGTCGAATCAATACTTGGCAGGTCTTTCTTTTCAAGGCAAACTATGCACTTCGTTTTTTGGCGCCGTTACGCCCCGAACCGCAGGCTTTAATGCATTTAATACCGCGGCTTTGAGCAATAGTACCTTGTTTTTGATGGTGGGACTTATGCTTATAGGAGCCTCTCCAATGTCAACAGGGGGCGGTTTGAAAACGACCACTTTTGCCGTGGCTTTGGTAAGCGCATTTTCGTTTGTTCGAGGAAAAAATTCAGTTGAAGTAGCCCGAAGAGAAATTCCTATATACAGTATTCAACGTGCATTTGCTATCTTGGTACTGTATTTTTGTTGGGCGGTTATGGCCACCTTTGGATTGAGTATTAGTGAGGGCGAAGCACCTATTTTCACCTTGTTTTTTGAAGTAATTTCGGCCTTAAGTACCGTGGGGCTAAGTTTGAATTTTACACCCGAACTTAGTTTTACAGGCAAAATTATTATTATACTTACTATGTTTGTGGGTAGAGTGGGTGTTTTAAGCTTTTTTATGGGGATTTTTAAAGAAGTAAAACGTAAATATTATGAATATCCAAGTGAAAACTTGTTGATGGGATAAATATATAAAATACAATTCAAATGAGGTACATGATTATAGGATTGGGCAACCTTGGAAGAGCCCTTGCAGAAAATCTTAGTTCGGTAGGCCATGATGTTATTGGTGTTGATATTGATATGCATCATATTGATTTAATTAAAACTAAAATTGAAGGCGCTATTTGTATAGATTCTGCCGATATAGAAGCATTGAAATCGCTGCCTAGCAAAGATATGGACGCTATTTTTGTGTGTTATAGTAAGGATTTTGGATTATCTGTACAAACCGTTGCCTATCTTAAAAATATAGGCGCAAAAAACTTAATTGTGCGTGTAATTTCACCTATACATGAAACGGTACTCAAAAGCATCGGGATAGAGCGTATTATGCGCCCTGAATTGAGTTTTGCCAATACGTTTACTTCCGAAGCTTTGGTTCATGATTTGTTTTTGGATCGTTTTAGAATTACGGAAACAGATCACGTTTTTAAAATCAAGACACCGCCTATTTTTATAGGAAAAAGTTTGGAAATTATTAAAATCAAAGAAAATTTCGGACTTAGTTTAATAGGTATCGACCGTCCTGTCATGCACAGAAATTTGCTAGGCATCGCTCAAAAAGACTATGTAACCATAGATAATTTTGACAAAACTATGGTAATTGCAGAAGGAGATGTGTTGTTGCTATTTGGCAAATTACCCGACTTAAGAGGCTTTGAAAAATTATAATAAAAAAGAGGAGGCCCTAGTACTAGAACCTCCTCTCTTTATTTATATATCCTTTCTATACAGAATATGCCAATTTTGTTTTAAAATCCAAGTGTGATAGAAATTCCAATATGCAAAGGCGTAAAACTTGATTTTGGCAAATCGGAAATTAAGGTTTTGGCATTAGCTGTATACCATTTCCCCTCACCTATTTGTTGGGTCCATTCTACAAATCCACCAAAACGAAGCCCTTCATACGCTACCCAATCTGCATGAATTCCCAAGGCCGCATATCCTAAAGCTTTTTGCGTAATTTTAAATCCATTCAACATCGATTGATCTATAAAATCTTCCATCGTCACTTCATTTTTATCTATATCTTTATTGTATAAAAGCGAACTATATCCTAGCCCAAAAGCAAGTTTAGCAGAAAGAATAAATTTGGAACGTTGTACAATATTGTACATTCCATAAACTCCTCCATATAAGCTATTATAGCTATATATAGGAAATTTATGGATGCTATTGGTCGCTCTCAACATACTATATTCTAAACCTACATTCCATCGTTTATGAACATAAATTCCTGCTTGAATTTGAAAACCCCATTGTACATCGGAAATAGATTCGCCCGTAATACTTTTGATATTTTGTCTGAAATCCTTACTTCCAAAAGAAGCTACAGCAACCATCGGACGCACAGATAAATAATATTGCAGTGGACGAGAGGCCGAATCGGCCATTTGTATAGATACGGGTTTTGGTTCTTGCGCTGAGCTACTTCCACAAAAAAGAAGAAGACTGATGAGCAAAACAAAAATTTTCATATTATTACTTTTTTATTTATTTTCTTACTCTATTTAAGCTTTTCAGAAATTGCTTTTTTTTTCGATGCACCTATTTTGCGAACAAAATAAATACCCTAAATATACTTGTTTTAGATACGTATTTTAGACGATTTTAGAGTATAAATGCTTTATTAAATTAAATTGATAATTTATATAGATTTAGGTATGCATTGAAGCTAGCAAAACTATCAATTCATTCTTAATATATATATGGATGAACAAAGATATATAAATTAATTGATTTGCAAACTATTTTATTTTGATTCAGTAGATTCTAACACCAAATGCAATTTTTTATGTAAAGGTATTTGAAAATAATTTAAGTGGTGCTTGAAAGTTTAAATTTTTCTTGGTCTTCGATTGAGTTTATGTTGTATCTATTTAATATCCTGGTCGCTATAATTATTAAATGTAGTTTTTTAGGAACGATTGCGTTAAGCAGAAGCAGAGCGTGAGCAGTTTCACTGTAAGTAAAACTGCTCACGCTCGAAAATACTCACGTTCGGTAAAGTAAACATTTTTCAAGTAGAAAAGGAACTTCGGTTCCTTTTTTAATTTTACGCCCCCTAAAATTGCATTTACTAGTAAAATTTACAAAGTTCTACAACTCAAAAATTAGTGATTAAATAGAGAACAAAAAAAGAGTATTAATAAGTTTAAAGGCTGAGAGCAAATAAACTTAGCTAGAAAGCATCAACATTAAGTTTAGAAGAAGCGTTAAATCTTAATTTTTAAACCTAGGGATGATTTAAATCCAAAGCCTATATCCGGAAATTTCCACCATACTTCAGCGGGATAAAATTCGATAGATAATCGTTGGTTGGGAAGTGTAAATCCTAGGCCGAGATTAACACCTAATCCAGGAATAAATTCACTATAACCAAAGGCAATAGGAAGTCCTTCAGCTTGTAAAACGCCATTAACTGCATAATAGTCTGTATACGTTATCACTTTTGAAAATGTGCCATTGAAACCTGCACCTAGATTTAGATAAAACCAATTTTTTCTAAAAAAAGTCCAATCTAAAAAACAACGAACATACATTGTATTGCTTAAATAGCCTTCATCTGCATATAAGGGCTTACTATATATGCCTACCCCAAAACTAGGATTAATTCGTAATTTATCAGGAATAAATTCATAGTAGTAATTTAAATTGACACCCATGCCAAAAGAAGTCTTATATTCATTTTTGAAAAAATAGTCTACATTCATTGAAACGGCATGTCTGCTTAGAATGTTAGTGTTTTTTATTTTTGTTTCTTGTGCAGAACTTGAGGCAAAAATTCCGATCAATAAACTAAGCAAGAGGATAATAACAATTTTATTTTGCATAATTTTATAATTTTAACGTGTGAAATTTAAGCTATGTACAAATATCCCATTGTTGTGTGCGTGATTGTACAATATGCCACTAAAACACCCTAATGCGAGACCTGGTAAAGCTCTTCCTAAAACCTCCGATGTACAAGATAAAGATCGTGTGTTTGCTTTTTCTTTTTCAAATGGTCCAAAAGCACACTCTCTATTACAATCTTTTTTATATGCAGTTTTTCCTACTAATCCTACTACGCTATTAGCACGTACTTTTTTCCAAACACCTCTAACATTTAATTTCCAATTTATTATTTTAGCTGTACACCAAAACAAATTTCCAAAAAGACCTGTGTGAGAAATTTTACATTCAATCGCTTCTTGAAAGCTCTCGTTAAAATGGAAATATGTTGTTTTTCTGTTTGATTTACAAGCATAATATATCTCTTCTAATGAATAATCATAATTAACTAACATAACCGCAATATGTGGAGGTGTTGCAATATTTGCTACTGTTGAACTATTTGTATTTACATAAAATGAATACCCATCTTGATGAAATTGAAATATTGTATCTCCAATTTGTACTTCATTGTTATAATTTAATAATGCTTGTAAAGCATCTTCAACAATATAGTAGTTATTTGCAGGATTATCAGCCAAATTTGCATTTGGAGTATTTAAAAATACACTTTCCTCATTTCGTATTTTGTCAAATAAAGAACCCATATCAAAATGATTTGAAAAATCCGCAATTGGTTTATTACTAAAATCTACTTCTTCAATTTCAATATTGCCGATTCCGCCGCCTCCAATACCAATTCTTCCTATAGCTGGAGTTGTAGAAACAATTGGTTCATTGTAATTTTGCATTTGTAAGTCTAAGGCTTTAAATGTTTGAATAAAAGCTTCTCTAGTTGTAAAACGTAATCTTCGATTTGTTCCACTTCCTGCCGAAGCAGTAGACATATCTCCTACTAGACTAATGGCTGAATATGGAATCGCGGTAGGATCTGGAGCAATAATTCGCGAGGGAGCTTTTTGTATAGAGTCAGCACCATTTTCTTGTTCAATAAATATATCTTGTTCTTTAGAACAAGATATAAAAGTAAAAATAATACAAAAATAAAAGCTAAATTGTGTAAATGTTTTCATATTTTATCTTAATTTATTTATAATTTCACAAAAATAAGTATTTTATCTTAATTATCAAAATTTTATGTAAAGATATTAAAAAAGGTAGATTCGGGAGTTTGACTTTAGATAAATTGGAAATCTTATAAACAATTGAACACAAATTTGTCATTTCTATTTTTTATACCAAAAAAAACATTTATTCTGTTCTTCTCTTTCTCTTGTACTTTTGGCTACATACACATTTTCGGAAGTATAGGGGTTGATTCCTGTATAGTAAATTTCGGTAGCTAATGTCATGGGTGTGGGCGTGAAATTTTGCACTTGTTCCAATTTGTAACCTAGGGCTTTGGTTTTTTGTGCCAATAATTTCATATCCGCCAAAGTACATGCGGGATGAGAGGATATGAAATACGGAATTAATTGTTGATTTAATCCATTTTTTCTACATGTATCTTCAAAAAAATGCTTAAATTTTACAAACCCTTCAAAAGAGCTCTTACGCATTACTTTTAGCACTTCGGGCTCCGTATGTTCGGGAGCCACTTTTAAACGTCCAGAGACATTGTTTTTGATTAAATAAGTGGCATATTCTTGTGCCGACTTTGCAATGGGATCAGGTCGATTGTTTGGAGATAAATACGGCAGAAGCATATCATACCGAACACCACTCCCAATAAAACATTTTTTAACTGCGGGGTGGGCGGCTACTTTTTTGTATATGGATAAAAGTGGCGTATGGTCATTGTGTAGATTTGGACAAATCGTGGGGAAAATACAACTTGCTCTTTTACATTTTTGACAGAGTTTTTGGTCCACCCCTTGCATGGCATACATATTGGCCGAAGGCCCCCCTAGATCGGAAATATAGCCTTTGAAATCATCCATTTGTACTACCACCTCTAATTCTTTGAGAATGGAAGCCTCACTACGACTTTGAATTTGTTTACCTTGATGTGCCGAAATTGTACAAAAAGCACAACCTCCAAAGCATCCCCGATGAATGTTGATAGAATGACGAATCATGGTATAGGCAGGGATCTCGCCTCTTTTTTTGTATTTGGGATGGGGCAAACGGGTATACGGCAAATCGAAGGCTTGGTCGATGGAATAGGAAGGTGCTCCCGTGTTTGCATCGGTAAAGGTATAGGGTGGATTGATCACCAAGGTTTGTATTCCTATCTGTTGGAAAATACGCCCTGCAAGAATTTTATTGGATTCTTCTTCAAGCATACGAAAATTGGTAATTTGTGCAATTTTATCTTTGAGACATTTTTCGTGTGATGCCAAAATAATATCTTTGGGCAAAGGTTGTGGCAAATATTGTATCTGGGAAGTTGGAAGTACGTTTTGAGCTCGTTCCAATAGGTATGCCAATTGAGGAAGTGTATGCAATAATTCAAGTTTGTTCTCAGCATGGCTATCTAGTACTTTTGCAATATTCACAATGGCTTGTTCTCCCATCCCATAAACAAGAATATCTGCACCGCTTTCTTTGAGAATAGAAGGACGCAATTGGTCTTGCCAATAGTCGTAATGCGTAATTCGACGAAGAGAGGCTTCAATTCCACCTAGTATAATGGGGGTGTCGGGATATATATTTTTTAGTATTTGAGAATATACAATGGTGGGATAATCGGGACGAAACCCCGCCTCGCCTCCAGGGGTATAGGCATCATCGGAACGCAAACGTTTATTAGCGGTATAATGGTTGACCATAGAATCCATACTCCCAGCCGTAATGCCAAAAAACAAACGAGGTTTTCCAAATTTTTTGAAATCGCGTAAATCGTCTTGCCAATTGGGTTGTGGAATAAGCGCCACTTTGTAACCTTGATGTTCAAGTACTCGTCCTATAACCGCTGCGCCAAAAGAAGGATGATCAATATAAGCATCGCCACTCACTATCACAATATCCACTTCATCCCAGCCTCGATCTTGTATTTCTTTGCGCGTAATAGGCATCCATGCCGAAAGAGGCAAACGTTTACTTTGGCTAAACTGGCAATTGTTTTGAGGAAAATTCATTATTTTTGTATTTGATCTTTGAAGGATGTTTGCTTATATACTTTGTAGCATGATAAAGGCCAAGGCAATTGAGTCATCCTAAAATAATTTAGACTTTTCGACGAAGCCGCGCTACGGGCTCTCCCATGGCTTCTCTGTATTTAGCAATGGTTCGACGAGCAATATCAAAGCCTTTTTCTTTGAGCAATTCCATCAAAGCATCGTCGGTAAGTGGATTGGATTTATCTTCATCTTCGATGAGTTGATGCAGTACGTCTTTGATTCCAGAGGTAGAGACTAGGGTGCCTTCTTCGTTGGCCATAGAATTGGAAAAAAAATCTTTTAACAAAAAAATACCAAAATGCGTTTGTATGTATTTGTTGGCCGTAACACGCGAAATAGTGGAAATATCCAAATTTGTAAGCGCTGCAATATCTTTCAATCGCATGGGTTTTAGTAATGAAATATCTCCATTGACAAAATATTCCAATTGATAATCGATGATTGTTTGCATAATACTATATAGCGTATTATACCTTTGTTTGATCAAATCGATAAACCATTGTGCAGAATCAATTTTTTGCTTTAAAAATACATTGGCTTCTTTTTCTTGTTTGTGTTTTTGTTTCTTTTTATTGTACGAAGAATACATTTGCATATAGGATGGACTCACTCGTAAATCGGGATCATTGCGATCGTTGAGACTCAAATGAAGTTTGCCATCGGTACTCGTTAAATAAAAATCGGGCATAACTAAAGGCGCATCGGTTGTATTTTCAAAAACAGCCATACCTGGCTTAGGATTTAAATGTATAATCTCATCAAAGGCCTCTCGCAATTCATCTTCATCTACATCTAGTTTATCTATTATTTTTTCATATTGTCGTTTGGTAAATGCTTCAAAATAATCTTGAACTATTTCGCGAGCCAACGACAAAGAAGCTTTGGAGAGAAAAGGTGTATTTTCATCATTGAGCAGCGCATCTATTTGCAAAAGCAAACATTCTTGTAAATTTCGAGCGCCTACACCTGCGGGCTCCAACTCTTGAATTTGGTGCAAAACCCATTCTACTTCTTGCTCGGAAACTATGATATTGTTGGAAAAAGCAATATCGTTGACCATCGATTCTAAACTTCGTTGTAGATAACCTGCATCATCCAAATTGCCTATAATAAGTTCGCCTATTTGTTGTTGTTGTTTGCTTAAATCCAACATTCCCATTTGCTGCAGTAATTGATCGTGGAAACCCAAATTAAACGAAAAAGGACGATCGGAAATTTCGGAGGTATCCACATAATTATTGTCACGCAATTTATAGCTGGCAATATCATCCTCATCATAATAATCGGTCATATCAAATTCATCGGTATCTCTAGAGTTTTCGGGATCGATATCTTCTTGTGAAGATTGTTTTTCAAGAGAATCCAAATCACTATCTTCACTCTCTTGTTGATTTTGGGGCACTTCTAATTCTTCCAGTGCAGGATTAATTTCAAGTTCTTCTTTGATTCGTTGTTCAAGATCCATAGTAGGAACTTGCAACAACTTCATTAATTGAATTTGTTGTGGAGATAATTTTAAAAGTTGCCTTTGGTCTAAAGATTGTTTTAACATTGTTTAAAATTCAGCATTTTGAGGCGTACGTGGAAAAGGTATTACATCCCGAATGTTGGACATGCCTGTTACAAATAACAATAAGCGTTCAAAACCTAAACCAAATCCACTGTGTGGAGCGGTTCCAAAACGACGAGTATCCAAATACCACCACATATCTTTTTCGGGCACATTCATTTCAGCAATTCGGGTTTGGAGTTTTTCTAAATTTTCTTCTCTTTGGGATCCCCCAATAATCTCACCTATTTTTGGAAAAAGTACATCCATGGCTCGCACAGTTTTGCCATCTTCATTTTGCTTCATGTAAAATGCTTTGATCTCTTTAGGATAATCGGTAAGAATCACTGGTTTTTTGAAATGCTTCTCCACTAAATATCGTTCGTGTTCTGATTGCAAATCGATGCCCCAGCCTACTTTATATTCAAATGTTTGTCCCGATTTTTCGAGAATATCAATCGCTTCGGTATATGTTAAACGAACAAAATCGGTATCCAATACCGCTTGTAAACGTTCTATAAGTTCTTTATCGTACATATCGTTGAGAAATTGAAGATCGTCTTTGCAATGGTCTAAGGCATATTTGATCAAATATTTCATAAATTCTTCAGCCAAATCCATATTATCTTGAATATCGTAAAAAGCCATTTCGGGTTCATTCATCCAAAATTCAGCCAAGTGACGAGGCGTATTTGAATTTTCGGCACGAAAAGTAGGTCCAAATGTGTAAATTTTAGAAAGAGCCAAAGCGCCGAGTTCTCCTTCTAATTGACCAGAAACAGTAAGACTTGCTTGTTTTCCAAAAAAATCTTGCGTATAGTCAATTCTTCCATCTTTTTTTGGAAGATGGTTTAAATCTAAGGTGGTTACTTGAAACATTTCGCCTGCACCTTCACAATCGGAGGCGGTGATCAAAGGGGTATGTAAATAGAAAAAACCTCTTTCATTATAGAAGCTATGAAGGGCAAACGCCATTGCATGGCGCATACGCAAGACTGCACCAAACGTATTGGTACGTGGACGTAAATGGGCTATTTCGCGCAAAAATTCAAGGGTGTGTCCTTTTTTTTGCAATGGGAAAGTTTCAGGATCGGCTTCGCCATAAATTTCTATTTCTTGTGCCTGAATTTCTACCGATTGGCCTTGCCCCATAGAGGCAACCAATTTTCCTGTAACCGCTATACATGCACCTGTATTAATCCTTTTTAAAAGGTCTTCATTGAAATTGGCAATATCAGCTACTATTTGGATACTATGTACAATTGAACCGTCGTTGAGGGCTATAAAAGCTACATGTTTGTTTCCTCTTTTAGTTCTAACCCAGCCTTTAACGACTACTTGGCTATCTATGGCAACCGATGGGTTTGCACATAATAGTTCTTTAATGGGTGTGTGCTTCATTTTTTGTGATTTTTCTTTTAAGATGCAAATGTACAAAAAACTACGCAAAATTTGCATTTTTTAGAATATATTTATACTTTCGCAGAAGATATGCGTTGAACTTAAAATTATTTTAGATATGAAACAAGCAATTGCGATTTTAACAGGTGGAGGACCAGCTCCTGGTATGAACACCGTTGTAGCGAGTGTTACCAAAACTTTTTTACGAAATGGATATAGAGTAATCGGACTCCATTCAGGTTATTCGGCTCTATTTACCAAAAATCCGCGTATGGTGGACATTGATTTTTTAACCGCAGATGAAATTTTTAACAAAGGGGGATCTATGTTGAAAATGAGTCGTTTTAAACCTACGGAAGAAAATTTTGCCAATGATTTCAATTTGGATTTTTTCAAAACCAATAATATTAAACTGTTAGTGACCGTAGGGGGCGATGATACCGCATCTACAGCCAATCGAGTAGCCAAATTTTTGGCTGATCATAAATTTGAAATTGCCAATATACATGTTCCCAAAACTATCGATAATGATTTACCTTTGCCCGATAGCACCCCTACCTTTGGTTATAATTCAGCCAAGGCGCAAGGCGCCATTATGTGTGCAGCCGTTATGGAAGATGCTCGCACTAGCGAAAATTGGTTTGTGGTATCGGCTATGGGGCGTTCAGCTGGACATTTAGCATTAGGCATTGCAGGCGCTTGCCACTATCCTATGATTATTATTCCTGAATTTTTTGATAAAACAACCATCACTCTCGACAAAATTGTGAATTTATGTATTTCCTGTATTATCAAACGCAAAATTATGGTAATCGACTATGGATGCGCCATGATTTCTGAAGGCGTTTTTCATGAATTAAGCAATGAAGAGTTAGTAAAAACTAAAGTGAATTTTTCGTATGATGCGCATGGACATCCCGAATTAGGCAAAGTGTCGAAAGCACATATTTTCAATGATCTTATTGAGAAAAAAGTGAAAGAACTCGATTTGAAAATAAAAAGTCGCCCCGTGGAAGTGGGATATGAAATTCGTTGTCATACGCCCATTGCCTACGATTTGACCTATTGCTCTCTACTTGGATTGGGCGTATATCAACTCTTTAGCGAAGGCAAAAGTGGTTGTATGGTGTATGTGGATCGCAATGGCAAGGTATCTCCTCTATTTTTAAAAGATTTGCAAGATCCTGTAAGTGGAAAAATTCCTCCTCGTTTGGTGAATATACATACGGATAAAGTACAATCGTATATTAATGAAATTATGGATTATATTACTGCTGAGGATTATGAGGAAGCCAGCGCATACGTAAAAAATCCTGAAGAATATGATTTTAGAAAAATTTTACATTGGGAAAAATAATTTTGATATTGAATGTTACTTATAAAAGAGGGCTTTCGTTTTGAAAGCCCTCTTTTTTTGTACCCGATGTAATTAAAAAAAAGACATAAAAAAAACCTCTCTAAAAGAAAGGTTTTTTTTATTTTGGTTTTGATTTGTATTATGCTTCCGTAGGAATTACGGAGATATACGATCTATCGTCATGTTTTCTTTTAAATTGAACCGTGCCATCTACTAAGGCGAATAAAGTGTGATCTTTACCCATGCCTACATTGATACCTGGATTGTGCACTGTGCCTCTTTGACGTACAATGATGTTTCCAGCTATTGCAGCTTGACCACCAAAAATTTTAACGCCAAGGCGTTTGCTTTGCGATTCACGACCGTTATTTGAACTACCGACCCCTTTTTTGTGTGCCATCTTATTACTATTTTTTCGCTAAAAGCGTGATTTATAAATTAAGCTATTGTTTCGATTTGTATTTGAGTTAAATAATCACGGTGACCGTTGGTTTTACGGAAACCTTTTCTTCTTTTCTTTTTGAAGATAATTACTTTGTCACCTTTTAAGTGACTGAGCACTTTAGCGGTAATTTTTGCGCCTTCTAATACAGGAGCACCTATTGAAATTTTACCGTCATTGTCTTTCAACAATACTTTTTCAAATTCAACCATGCTGCCCTCTTCGGCTTCCAAACGGTGTACATACAATTTTTGGCTTTCTTGAACCTTGAATTGTTGTCCCGCTATATCAACTATTGCGTACATATCTATAAATAAATTAACGTGTTTTTTTCTTTTAATTAGGGGTGCAAAGATACGAAAGATTTTTTGAATAGCATAATTTTAATTGAAAAAAAATACTATTTAATACTATGTTGTTGTTTTGTAATTATTTAACGACCCTCTGCTCTGTTCATATTTTTGTTGATAAGATACGTTTGACACAACTACTCTTGGGCACGAATAGAAGCTTGATGAATACATTGAAGTAATTCATGTATAAAATGTTCGTCCAAACCTTTCTCCTTTGCTGAATTTAAACGAGTCTTCACAATTTCGGTCCATCGATCCATTTGCAAAACACTTAAGTTTTCTTGTTTTTTGAGTATTCCCATTTTTTTTGCAATTTCCAAACGTTGTTGAAGTATGGAAAGGAGATCTTCGTCTAATCCATCTATTAAGAGCCGTAATTTTTGAAGTTCGGAGGGCAGATGATCGTTGGATTTAAAGTTCAAGGTATGCAAAAGACAATCCCATTGCGTAAATGTGAGTTGTTGTTTTGCATCGGTGAATGCGTGGGAAGGATCGGGATGAAGTTCGAGCATCAAACCATCCATTTCAAAATTAATCGCATTTTGACAAATATCCGCTATCAATTCGGTTTTACCACAGATATGACTCGGATCACAAAATAATTGTAAATCGGGGCGTTGTCGCTTGACTTCTATGGGAATTTCCCATAATGGACTATTTCGATAAGGCGCAGAATGATACCTGTCAAATCCTCTATGTACCGCTATTACTTGGGATACGCCCGATTTCTCGATACGTTCAATGGCTCCTAACCATAAAGCCAAATCGGGGGTAATGGGATTTTTTACAAAAATAGGATTTGAGGACCCTTTCAAAGCTTCGGCGATTTCTTGCACCGAAAAAGGATTGCATGAAGTACGTGCTCCTATCCACATTTCATCTATCCCATATTTGAGACAAAGTTCTAGATGATGGGCATTGGCAACTTCGGTGGCTACTTTGATTTTGTATTTTTGTTGTGCTTGTTGCAACCAAACTAGCGCTTGTTCTCCATAACCTTCAAATCCATTGGGACGCGTTCGAGGTTTCCACACGCCAGCACGCATAGATCGTAAATTGGTAATGGGAGCTATAAATTCCGCAATTTCCATAATTTGCGACTGCGATTCAGCACTACAAGGTCCCAAAATATAAGAAAATGGCTTTGTATTCATTTTGCAAAAGTACAGAATATTATTGAAAAAATAAAAAAGGACTCCCTATAAACAAGGGAATCCTTTTCAATTTACACTACACTAAGGAGGTTACTTACCGTTTATTTCATCCAAAATAAGTTGGATTTTATCTTGACAGCCTCCACAACCTGTGCCTGCAGTAGTTTCGTCACCAACTTGATCGACGGTGGTTAATTTTTTTTCTTTTATTGCTTTGACGATCTCATCGCGAGTAATGCCCATGCAATTGCAAATAGTTTCTGAACTCATTTTTATTTTTTTTGATGGTTAAAGATAAAATATCGTTGCAAAGATAAGATTTTAAATGAAATTTGCAAAAAGCACGGGTGTATTTTACACTTTTTAAATTTTACTCCCCTAAAATTGCATTTACTATTAGAATTCACAATATTTTACAAATTAAATATTCCTTAGTTCTACGGTTAAATATTTATTTATCTATTTCTTTAATTTTAAAAATAGCTAAACGAAAAATTTGTGTATTATTGCTGTGTATTAAAAAAAATCAATATATTTGCAAAACAAAAGTTCTTTATATTTATTTCATCGGTTTACAAAAAACATACTAGAAACTATGAACTATGAACTATGAACTATAAACTATAAACTATAAATTAGAAACTATAAATTAGAAACTATGAACTATGAACTATGAACTATGAACTATATACAAATATATTTATAAAAATCATTTACTTATGAAAGTTTACAACCTAGTTACTCTTGGCGAATTTATTCTTGAACGTCAAATGGATTTTTCTTATGCTAAAGGCGAATTGACCCGTTTATTAAACCATATTTCAGTAGCTGCCAAAATGGTGAATAAAAAAGTGTTGCGTGCAGGCATTGTGGATATACTTGGCGCTACGGAATCAAGCAACATTCAAGGGGAACAACAAAAAGTGTTGGACGTGTATGCCAATGATGTATTTATTAGTATGCTCGAAGCAAGTGAGGAATGTTGCGGAATTGCATCAGAAGAAAATGAGCATATTGTAACCTCCGACAATCCGCATGCTTTGGGCGGAAGTTATGTAATTTGTATTGATCCTTTGGATGGTTCGTCAAATATAGATACCAACGTTTCGATTGGAACGGTGTTTTCTATTTATCGTAGAATTAGTCCTCGTGGTCAAAAACCAACTTTGGAAGATTTTTTACAATGTGGTACACGACAAGTAGCTGCGGGTTATATTATTTATGGTTCGTCCACTATGCTTGTATATACTACTGGAGCGGGAGTTCACGGTTTTACTTTAGACCCTTCAATTGGCGAATTTTGTCTATCGAATCCTGATATTAGAACCCCTGAAGACGGACGTTTGTATTCTATTAATGAAGGAAATTATTTACGTTTTCCTAAAGGTATCAAGGAATACATAAAATATTGCCAAGAGGAAGATAAGGCCACCGACCGTCCCTATACAAGCCGCTATATAGGCAGTATGATTGCCGACTTTCATAGAAACTTATTAATTGGAGGCATTTTTATGTATCCAAGTACAGCTTCATATCCTAATGGAAAATTGCGTTTGTTGTACGAATGTAATCCGATTGCGTTTTTGGCTGAACAGGCAGGGGCAATTGCTACTACAGGCACACAACGTATTCTCGAAATACGCCCTACGGGTATTCATCAAAGGGTACCATTTATTGTGGGATCCAAAAATATGGTAAATAAAGTGGAAGGATTTTTGTTGGCACACCCAGAAGCCTAACAAAGGGCTATTTTATTCTAAAATTTCTAATTTAGCAAAAGCGGTCAATAAATTTTTGATTCCTGCGGGAGCTTCAAATTGTACGATTGCTTTTTGATTGGGCCCTTCGCCTTCTATGGCTAATACGATACCTTGTCCAAACTTACTATGTTGTACCTTGCTGCCTTGTGCCAAAGTTGCTCCTATTGGGGATGAAATAGTACCTTTGACCGTGGAAGCTGCAAGTAATGCTTCTTTGGCTAAGCTTGAGATTTTACGTAAATTTTTAGGAGATTCTTTGGCTATAGGAGTGGGTTGCGTACCTTGTTCTTGGGTTTGTTTTTTTGTAAATCCCAAATCATCACTCTCTTTGGATTTCAATCCAAATTGTTTTTTGCTCTTTGGATTGAAGCCTAATTCGCCTTTTTCCTTACTTTCGATTCGTTTTGCGGCGAATTCTTCACCTAGGGTATCAAAACTATTGAACTGCCCTTGTGTAAAGCCAAAACCGCCTATAGTGCGATGAGCCAAAATTTCTGGATTGGCAATATAGTGCATATCCAACTCCTCCAAAAAACGACTGGGTTCACAAAATGTATGTTGCCCCCATCTAAATCGACTGGTAGCAAACGATAGGGTTAGCTTTTTTTCAGAACGAGTCACCGCCACATAAAATAAACGCCTTTCTTCTTCGATATCGGCGCGGGAAGTGAGACTCATGGCTGAAGGAAATAAATTTTCTTCCAAACCCACCACATAAACTTGCTTAAATTCCAAACCTTTTGCGGCATGAATAGTCATTAAGGTTACTTGATTGTCGTCGTCGTCCTCATGCTTATCAGCATCGGTCAACAATGAAATTTCTTGCAAAAACACATCTAATGTAGGGACGTTTTCACTACGGCTCAACTCTCCCGTTTCGTCATCAAAAACAGTTTGATCTTTTTCGCAAAAATCTTTTACTGCATTTAATAATTCTTCGGCATTTTGTATTCTTACTTGACTTTCAGGGGTGTTTTCAGCCTTAAATTCGGCGGCAATACCCGAGGCAAACCAAATTTTTTGTGCCAAGTCAAAGGCATCGGTAGTGGCTACTTGTACATGTAAACTCTCTATCATCGTAGCCACTTGATGAATTTTGCTCTTTGTGCCCGCATTGATAATAATTTCGGGATTATGAATATTTTTAATCACTTCCCACAGACTTATTTTGTGCTCGTTGGCAATGATTCGGATTCTATCCAAAGTGGTGGCTCCGATTCCTCTTGCTGGATAATTGATACATCTCAACAAGGCTTCATCATCGTTGAGATTGACTACCCAACGGAAATAAGCTAAAATATCTTTAATTTCTTTGCGGTCGTAAAAACTCATTCCTCCATAAATTCGATATGGGATATTGCTTCGACGTAAGGCATCTTCCAAGGAACGAGATTGATTGTTGGTTCGGTATAAAATTGCAAAATCTTTGTATGGCAAGCGTTCGGTATGCAAAACTTCAAAAATTGAACGCACTACCATCAAGCCTTCTTCTACATCCGACATTGCTTTTAGAATTTGAACCTTTTCTCCACTTTCGTTTTCTGTCCAAATTTCTTTTGTAATTTGATCTTTGTTTTTTTTGATAATTTGATTTGCCAATCCTACAATAGTCTGTGTTGAACGATAATTTTGTTCAAGTTTATAGGTTTGAGCCGAAGGATAATCGCTTTTAAAATTTAATATATTTTGAATATTGGCGCCTCTAAAACTATAAATACTTTGCGCATCGTCGCCCACAACACAAATATTTTCATGTTGAGCTGCTAATTTTTTCAGAATTAAATACTGTGCAAAATTGGTATCTTGGTACTCATCGACCAAAATATATTGAAAGCGTTTTTGATATTTATAGAGTGTTTCGGGAAAATCACGCAGAAGTACATTCATGTTGAACAATAAATCATCAAAATCCATGGCAGAACTCCGACGTAAACGTTCCGAATAAATTTGATAAATTTCGCCTATCATCGGCTTGTGCGCTTGTCGATCCTGCCCTCTAATTTCGACACTTTGCAGATAATCGTCGGCTGAAATCAAATTGCTTTTTGCTGCAGAAATTCTATTTAATACAAAAGAGGCCGTATATTCTTTGGGGTCCAAGTTCAATTCTTTCACAATGGACTTGAGAAGGCTTTTTACATCCTCCGTATTGTAAATGGCAAAGCTAGATGTATAGCCTAATTGCGCGGCTTCTACCCTTAAGATTTTTGCAAACACAGAGTGAAAAGTACCCATCCATAAAGCGTGGGCTTCGGGTCCAATCAATTGAGAAATTCGCTCGCGCATTTCTCTAGCCGCCTTATTGGTAAAGGTTAAAGATAAAATATGAAAAGGCTCCACGCCCTCTTCCATAATATGTGCGATTCGATATGTGAGTGTACGTGTCTTCCCCGAACCCGCCCCCGCAATAATCATTACAGGGCCTTGTATTTGTGCAGCGGCAGCGCGTTGTTCTTCGTTTAATGAATTTAAAAGAGATGACATACTGAGAATTTAATTGCGTTTTATTTTTGCTTTTTTGCTTTTGTTATCATAAAATATAGGTATAATAATCAAAGAAGCCAAACCTAACACAATAAAAAGCATCGTTTGTGAAGACCAAGCCACCCAAGCTGCCGTATATCCTGCCATTTTAGAAAGTCCAAAAATGGCAAAAGTAGCCGAAATAATTACAGGATATAAGCCTACTCCACCAGGAGTTATCATATATCCAAACGTTCCCATAACTAGACAAGTTAAAACCACACTTCCTGGAATTAGTCCGATGTTGGGCATTGCCAAAAAAATCAAATACAACGAAAGCCAATAAAAAAGCCATATCCCTAAGCTATAAGCCACAAACAAGCAAGGATTTTGTAAATTTTTAAGCGATATAATCCCTTCCCAAAATCCAATCAATATTTTTTTTAATTTTAAAAATAACGGATGGGTAAGAATTTTGTGTTTGTGTTTTTTGTATATCCAACATAATGCAAAAAAAAGCAGTAGAGAACCCACTAAAATATAAGGAATTATAAATAACCATTCTTCGCTCGAATGTAAGCCTTTGGCTAATTCGTTCATTACATATTTTTCCAAATATTTAAATTCCAAAAATAAAGCAAGTCCAAAAGCCATCAAAAACAAAATTACATCTATCATTCTTTCGATGATTACGGTACCTAAGGATTTTAATAAAGGAACTTTATCATAGCGTTGTAGAATGCCACACCGTAAAACTTCACCTATCCGAGGAAGTGCTAAATTGGCAAAATATGCAATCAGCACGGACATGAAACTAAGCGCTAAAGGAGGATTGTAGTGCATACTTTTTAAAAGTAAATTCCAACGCAGGGCACGCAAAAAATGGCTTGCTAAACATAACAATACCCCCCCTGATAAAATCCAATAATTAATTCCCTCAAAAGAAGTGCTTATTTCTGCTTTTTCTGTTGGATTTAGATCTCTTTGGAACCACCATATTATAGAAATCCCTAAGGCTAAAAAAACAAGATAACGCAGTATTTTGATCATTTGAAATTACTCTTAAAGAAATAGAGCGTACGCAATGTATATTTTGGTTGTTTCATTTTTACAATTTGTTGTCCACGGGAAAAACAATCTGAGGACAAAAAGTTTTGGCTTCTTCAAAATCCATAGAAGCATAAGAAACAATAATTACCAAATCATTTACCGCAACTTTACGAGCAGCTGCGCCATTTAAACCAATAGTACCCGAGCCTCGTTCTCCTTTGATAACATACGTTTCAAGCCGTTCCCCATTATTTATATCATAAATGTGCACGCGTTCATTTTCAATTAAATTTACTGCATCCATCAAATCTTCATCGATAGTAATACTTCCGATATAATCTAAATCGGCACGAGTAACTCGAACACGATGTATTTTTGATTTTAATATTTCTATATACATAAAAAAATAATTACATTTTGGAGCACAAAAGTACGGAAAAAATATGTTTATACAAAGCATAATAAAAAAGGGCCTATTCAAATTGTTGGTATAAAACCAATAAAATAGAATAGACCCCTTAAAAAAACTAAAATCAATAAAACCTACTCGTTTATTTAACTACAAAACGAATGTGTTGTATTTTATCTTTAGCGCTAACTCTCAA
>JAVVPL010000002.1:0-29496 GCA_036655775.1 Bacteroidales bacterium
TACAATAATACGATAGTACGCCTACTGCGATTGTGTAGTGGGCGTACTTTATTAGAAAAAGGCTATTTATGAAAAAATATATATTTATTTTAAGTATCCTTTTCTTGGGAGGATTTGTTTCGCTTTACGCTCAAAAGAACGCGTATTCTATCGATTCCTCAACTTCTCAAAAGAAGATCAAGAAAGCCCTTCAACTTCGCGATCATAAAAATATGATTAGTTTTGGTGGCGGAACCGCTTTAGGAACAGTGACAGGGCCAGAAACTTTATTTGCCTCTATCTTTAATGTTTCTTACCAAAGGGATCTTATCAAACGCCTATCCATAGAATTGCAGTTTGAAAATTATCATGTTAATAGTTTCCCAGATTTTGCAACGCATAGTTTCGCATATCTAGGACAAGAAACGGAGGCTGTAAAAAACTACATATTGACAGAATTAGATGCCTCTAGTGCAATGGGTTGGGCTTGGGTACGAAGCAATACTGCATCTTTGGGCATGAACGTGCTTTTCCACATGGTAGAACGAAAGCACCATCGTTTTTCAGTTTATGCTGGTATAGGTCTTAATAATATGTCTGGAATTGAATACCGTTTAACAGGATATCTATTCAATCGGGAAACATTAAAACTAATTTCTTATACAGATGATACAAGGCAATATAATGCAAATTATTGGTTTTGGGACTGTGGTCTCCGATACAGTTATATTTTTATAGACAAATTTGCCTTAGGTATTGATTTTGGATATTTTCGCACACCTTATTTTGAAAAAATAGTTGATAGTGATGTTTATTTCAAAGCCAATTTGGTTTTTGGCGTACGATTATAAAGTTGAGCTAAATTATCAACTTACCTCAACGACCAAGGTATTCTACCCAAAAATTAGAATTAAAAATTCCCATAATGTTACACAAGTCAATAAAAAACAAGTGTTGGAAAGGATTGAAAAATAATGAGAAGCAGCAGATGCAGGAAAATGTAAAAAAATCTTTGTATCTAATGAAAATCTTTGTATTTTTGACAAATAATTAAAAAAATCTTAGTCGGAAATATAGTGGGCTAGACCATTACTTACTTTTTTTTACGAAATTTCAGAAATCATTCTCTAATTTATTTTGAACCTCATTAATATAGAAACTATGAAAAAAATATTTTTTATTTTTCTTGCAGGAATAATGGATCTTTTGACAATTTTCGCTCTCTCCTTACTGTTTTGGATAGTTTCGGAATATACCTCTGGGTTATTGTTTGCAAATATGGAATTTGTATTGATTGAAAATTCCTTTGCAGACAATTTAAATATCCTAAAGTATTTTTTCTTAGTTGTTGCGATTGTTTATATCGTTCTTTCTATTGTTTGCAAACGTTCTTTGGGGGGCCTTTTAGTTAATAATTTTTTTTTAAAAAACTCTTTAAAAATATTGACGGCAACTATGTTGGATTTTTGGATAGTGATCACATTTACGATTATCCTAGATCTATGGCTACAAACTTTATTTTTCTTCGAATCGCTTAATTTATTTTTTCTTTTAGTTTTGTTTTACGGCTTGATTTCGGCCGTTTTTGATGGAAAAACCATAGGACGTTATCTTTTTGGAATAAAATTAATCCAACAAAATGGCAAGAAGTATTTTTTTAAATATGAAATTATAAAATTCGTTCTCATTATAGCTATTCCGTATCTAATTTTGTCTTTGCTTGGAATTACAGACTCTTTTGCCTTATTTTTTGATATTGCTGTTTGGGGAATTGTTTTAACTGTTTTTTCCTTGATTATCTTAAAAAAAACAATTTGGGCAAAACTTTTTCATGTAAAAAAAGAATATATACGATATACGATATCCAAAAATTCAATATCTTATAAATTTTGTGCTAGTATTGATTTTCTTTATGGGTAGTTTTATCGGAATACGAACATTGAACAATCACAATCAAGCTAAAATCACAAAAATAGCAGGCTTTAATTATCCTTATAAATATCCTGATTATCCAAACGAAAAGAGACTAAACTCTTATGTTGATTTTTTAAAAACGCAAAATACATCACCTAAAGATTATGTGTTAGACTTATTTAATAAATATGATGTTGTCATTTTGCAGGAATCTTATCATGGGGAATCAACACAATGGGACTTAATTACGGAAATAGTTCAAGATCCTGTATTTATAGATAAAGTGGGGCATGTCTTCTCTGAATATGGTTCAGCGATGCATCAAGATAAAATCGATCGTTTTTTAAACACTAAATTTGAAAATGATACTGTTTTAGAGCAAGAAACAGCCATTTTAATGGATTATATGACGGGAGGTTTTTTTTATTTTATTAAACATTTAAACGTATTGAATAATTCACTTTCAGACAGTATTAAGATAATGCATCATTATTGTGATATCATTGATTGGGATTATTTTAGCACTTTTTCAAGAGTAGATCTTTCTAAAACAAAACTTAATCGTGACAGTTTGATGGCCCAAGTTACCATAGATTGGTATAAGAAACAAGTTTCTGAAAATAAACGGCATAAATGTTTAGTTGTGACCAATACCCGACATTCGTTTGGTTATGCTGGCGGAATGGACAAAGTGAAGAATACTAAAGGATTGCCACGTTTTACATCTGGCAATCAAGGACAATATATTTGGGAACAAATTCCAGAAAAAACAGCCAATGTGATGTTTGTTAAATATATTTCTTCACGTATATTTGTTCTGCCGTTAATTCAACCTATACATTTTGGAAAATGGGAGAAATCATTTGCATTGAATGGGAATAAGCCTTTAGGGTTTAATTTGGAAGATACGCCTTTTGGAAATGACCACTTCGATGCAAAATACGCAAGAGGTGCAAACAATCAATTAAATTATTCTGATATTTATACAGGCTTGGTATTCTATAAACCTCACTCGAACTTACGTTTTAGTTATCACCCTTATCGTAAATTTGCCATAGAGCAAGAGGCAATTCGTAAGGGTATAACAGATAGCTTACTCATACAAAAGAAAACACGATTCGCCAGCAATGAAACCTACTCTTCAAATTTTAAGGAAGCAGGATATATTAATTTTTTTCCTATTTTATTTTATGTAATCTTAGGTATTTTAAATATCTTTCTATATTTGATTTATTTGATTTTGAAAATAACTAAACAAAAAAACGCTTAAACGAAAAGACAGATTGGGATGGCAGATATGCAACCGAAATCAAAAAAAGCACTTATGAAATATTCATAAATGCTTCTTTTTGAGGGTGGTCCCACTAGGGCTCGAACCTAGGACCAAATGATTATGAGTCATCTACTCTAACCAACTGAGCTATGAGACCTGATTTTGCACAACTTACGTTTTAAAAATGGATAAAATTCAAAAAAAATCACCCACTTCTTTGCTAAATCGACTGCAAAAGTATAACTTTACATTGAATTTGCAAAATTTAATTGTATGTTAAAGCCAAAAAATATTATTTTCGATTTAGGTGGAGTGCTTGTAAACCTTGATATCACTGCAAGTATAGAGGCTTTAAAAAAGTTTAATATCCCTAACTTTGATCGCTTTTTTGCAGAAGCACAACAATCGGGAATTATGGAAGCTTTGGAAACAGGCCAAATTAGTGGCTCAACATTTCTTAGCGAAATTCAAAAAAGAATTGGAAATCCTCAAATTACAAATAAAAAAATTGAAGAAGCTTGGAACAAAATGCTTTTAGATACCCCCAAGTCTCGTTTAGCTCTTTTGTCCAAAGTAAAACAAAATTATCACACGTATTTATTGAGCAATACAAACGAAATTCATATCACATATTATCTAAATAACTTAAAAAAAGAACAGCCAGAATTTGATTTTTATGCACTTTTTGATCATATTTATTTGTCACACGAACTTGGAATGAAAAAGCCAGATACGCAAATTTTTTTAGAAGTACTTAAACGAGAGCATATCAAAGCGGAAGAAACTTTGTTTATAGATGATACCGAACAACATATCAAAAGCGCAGCCAGCTTGGGTATCAACACATATTGGTTGCAACAACAAAACATATTGGATTTGTTTAATAAAAATGGTGAATGGATCGCATCTTAGTATTCTTTAAAAATTTTTGGACTTCTCCAAAAGCTCGATATACCTTTGTTATTGGCACAGGTCTCATCGCAATTGTAGTGGCTAGTTCGTTATGGGTATCCCAAGAAGAACCTCCAGAGGATCTTAGTATGCAACGCTTACGCGACAAAAAAATACTCTATGCTTCGGTAGAATGCAATTCGACAGACTATTTTATTTATCAAGGGTACGCAATGGGATTTCAACTCGAATTATTGGAAAGATTTGCCAAAGACCTGGGAGTGAAATTACAGCTAAAGCAAAGCAATTCCATAGAGCAGCACTTTTCGTGGCTTAAAGAGCAGAAAATCGACCTTATTGCAGCCAATATCTCTATAACTACGGAACGAGGGAAAACAATATTGTTTTCTCAGCCTATTTTTACCACTCCACAAGTATTGGTTCAACTTAAAAAAAATAAAAATTCGGATCCCGCAAATTTTATTGATGAAGTCTCTGATTTAAATGACAAATCTATTTACGTAAAAGAGAATAGCATTTATGAACAAAGCTTGCGAAATCTTACAAACTGGCTGGATAGAGATATTGATATTTGTGTAAACAATGAGCAAAATGAAGAGGATTTAATTACCTTGGTGGCTGAAGGAAAAATTCCGTATACTGTAACCGCCCAAAATATTGCCCATTGGTGCGCCAAGGAATATCCTAACATTGATTATCATTTTTGTATAGGCAAAGAACAAAAAATTGCATGGGCATTTCGTCAAAGTTCTGATAGTTTGCAAATGTTGGCAAATCAATGGTTGGCAAAGTTTACAAAGACAAAAAAATTTCAACAACTCTACGATAAATACTATTTGCAATCACGAAAAATAAATTTCAAAGCAGCCAACGAAGCGGTTGAAAAGGGACGAATTTCAAAATATGACGAACTAATTAAACAATATGCCGATACTTTAGATTGGGATTGGCGCTTGTTGGCCTCCCTCATTTATCAAGAATCTCATTTTATTCCCAATTTAGTTTCTTGGGCTGGGGCTTTTGGTTTGATGCAGTTAATGCCTGAAACTGCAAAACGTTTTAACGTAACTCCTCAATCTTCTCCCGAAGCACAAATACGAGGGGGAGTACGCTATATTCAATGGTTAGATCGGTATATTCCAGCGGAAATAAAAGATACAAATGAGCGAATTAAATTTATTTTGGCGGCCTATAATATCGGCATGGGACATATTTTAGATGCACGCCGTCTGGCAAGTAAGCACGGAGATGACCCCAATGTGTGGACCTTAGAAACAGAGCACTATATTAAATTGAAATCTAAACCTAAATATTATAATGATGCAGCTGTACGCCACGGCTATGCACGAGGTTTTGAAACTTTTAATTTTGTACGCGAAGTCAATACACGTTATTCTCATTATTGTAATTTGATACCCTAGCAAAAACAAAATAATTTGCTAATCTGGCGATTCTGCCTATCCCTTTGATTCATTTTACAAAAAAAACATCAAAAAAATTAACGTTTTTACAATCATTCGTTTTGTGATACCATATAGTATAAAAACAGGTTTGCCTGACTACAGCTTATCAATATTGTTTGTTGTAGTCAAGGAATTGCTTACTAAAAAAAGTAATTTTTATATTAAAATCAAAAAAAATGAAACGTATGTATGTAAATTTTATGCGCACTTTTGCTTTTACAGCCCAGGATCGCAATGGTCTTATCGTTTTAATTGGACTCATTTTTATAACTTTAATTTTCAAAGTATACTATCCTTTTTGGTTAATTGATCATACCCCCCTTCCTAAGGAGGTGGTATTTACTAATTCTAAGAGTGATACCTACACCAAACCCAGTTTTGAAACTTCTATATATGCCGATAGTTCAACAAAATTCCAAACCAACAAAAAATATGCTCCAAAAATAGAGAAAAAAATTTTCACACTTCATCTAAATACGGCAGACACTCTCGATTTTCAAGAACTTAGAGGCATTGGATCGGGCTATGCAAAACGCATTTTCAACTATCGACAAAAACTAGGAGGCTTTGTTAGAAAAGAACAACTTTTGGAAGTATGGGGTATTGATAGTGCTTTATACCAAAGTATTTTACCTTTCATTATTTTGGACATTGACCAAATTGAAAAAATAAATATAAATACCATCGATTTGCAAAGTTTGAAAAAACACCCTTATTTGGACTATTATCAAGCAAAAGAAATAATCAAATATCGCGAAAAAAAAGGAGGGTTTCAATCGGTAAATGAACTAAAAAAAGTGAATTTAATGGATGGAAATACATTTGAAAAATTACACCTCTATCTCTCTATCAAATAAATAAAAAGCCTCTTTTCTCAATATGGAAAAATCCAGAGAAAAGAGGCTCTACTTTTATATAAAAAATTTTATTTTTTGTAAAAAGGCATACGCACTACTTTGGCTGCCAATAATTTTTCACGCACTTTGATAAATAAAGGAGTGTCGACTTTGGCAAAAGGAGTTTTTACATACGCGGTGCCTATTGCTTTGTGGCAAGAGGGCGACTGTGTGCCTGAACAAACGATACCTATTGAATTGCCTTCGGCATCACATACTTCATAATCTTGACGAGGAATACCTCGATCAATCATTTCAAAACCTACTAATTTACGTTGTAAACCGTCGGCTTTAAGTTTTTCCATTTTATCGCGATCGATAAAATTATTGCCTTCAACCATTTTGGTAATCCAACCTAAACCCGCTTCAATAGGAGAAGTTTCATCGGTAATTTCATGCCCATACAAACAAAATCCCATTTCCAAACGTAAGGTATCACGAGCACCTAAACCTGCAGGTTTAATACCAAATTCAGCGCCTGCTTCAAAAACAGCTTTCCATATCTTGGGGGCATCTGCATTGGACATATAAATTTCACAACCGCCTGCACCTGTATAGCCCGTGGTAGAAAAGATAACATCTTTCACCCCTGCAAAATCAAGTTTTTTGAAAGTGTAATATTCCATGTCTTCCACGGGTGTAGAGGTTAGTTTTTGCATTGCTTTCAAGGCTAAAGGGCCTTGTACTGCCAATTGTGCAATTTCCTCAGAAGCATTGTAAAGTTCTTTGCCTACTTCTAAACCCATTTCTTTAGCATGTTGAGAACACCAAGCCCAATCTTTATCAATATTGGCCGCATTAATAACCAATAAATAAGTTTCACGATTCACACAATAAACCAATAAATCATCTACAATACCGCCTCTTCCATTAGGGAAACAAGAGTATTGAACTTTTCCTTCACTGAGAGCGGCAACATCATTGGTGGTTAAGTGTTGAACAAATGCAAAGGCTTTGGGACCTTTGACCCAAAATTCGCCCATGTGAGACACATCGAACACGCCTATTTTTTCGCGTACATTTAAATGTTCTGCTATTAGACCTTCGTATTGTACAGGCATGTTATAGCCTGCAAATGGTACCATCTTAGCACCTAGTGCAATGTGATAATTTGTAAAAACGGTGGTTTTCATTTATATATATTTTTTTATTTTATTTACACAATTTCTGTTTCATTCAATTTTTCTATTGGCATTTTGCAATTTCCTAAAAAAGTGGCTCCTTGCTCAATGGAAATTTTATCGGTAACCACATCACCTATCACAATAGCCGTGGATCTCAATATCAAATATTCTTTAACTTCTATGGAAGCCTCTACTCTCCCATCTAATTCGGCCACTTGACAAACAATATTCCCTTGAACAGTGCCTGAAGGCCCTACAATAAGTTTGCCTTCCAATTTAATATCCCCTATAAAATTTCCATCTATGCGGATATTCCCACCACTGACAAATTCACCCTTAAATTTAGTGCCTGCACTAATAATGTTATGGGTATTTAATTCATTTTCACTTTGCTTTGCCATATTATCTATTTTTATTCGAAGAAACGAGGCGTTTGCTGCGCTTGGTCCACTTCGTTTGTTGATTTAATTCGTACATTGAGCATAATTTCATGCGAGCCTGAAGTATAGCCCCGCATAGCTCCCATTGGAATATCATAGGCGTAGCCAAATCGAAATCCTTTTACTTGGAATCCTACCATAGCTACAATTGCATCATTTAAACGATAAGAAGCACCTAGCCACCATATTTTTTGAAACAATGCAGTAAGATTAAATTCAGCTTGCAATAATTTGTTTACATAAATAGCACTTATATTGGGTATCAAGGTAAAATTCTCGGTACATTTGGCTCTCACTTCCATAAATGCATGCCCCCCTAATTGTGGAGCAAAATAATCTTGTTTATCATATAAAAAAGCGGTTAAATGCGTAGCTGAAACACCCATCGAAAAAACAGGACTGTTAAAAACTACCCCGAAATCAAAATCGGGTTTAATATCGTTTATGTTTTCGGTAGGAATGGCCATATCGCCAGGCTCATCTGCAACAATTTTAGAACTTCTAAAATTTTTGTACAAAATACCTGCATTTAAGCCAAAAGAAAAATAACTACGTTTACCTGTCTTTACATGATATGAATAGCCTATTTTGGCATTTAAAGAATAATTATTCCCGAAAAAATCGCTGGAAATAGTTGCGCCAATACCTGAATGTGCATAAGGTAAATAGCCTTGTAAATTTAAAACTTGTGTGGTGGGAGAACCTTCAAATCCAACCCACTGTTTGCGTACCAACAAAAAAGCATCTACATAATTTGAAATACTAATCGCTGCTGGATTGGTATTGATTCTGCTGAACATTTGTTGTGACAACAAACTGCTGTTCCTTTGCGCATAGGTATGGGTAAAAAGCATACTCATACTCAAAAGCAAAAAGATATATATCCGATGTATTCGCGTTCTCTTCATTACTTTGCTCTTTTACGTTTTGTAATTGCCATAGCTTCCGAAACGGTTACGCGCTCTCCTTTATAATAAGCGGCAATATAGATTTCTCTACCCAAATCAAGAATTTCTTTAGCCACTTTTCGAGCTTGCTCTAAAGAGGTATAATTTCCAACACTGTACTTATACATTCCATCTTCGTCATAATAGTAATTCAATTTCAAAGAGGGTATATTTTCAATGATGATACCATAATAATTCAAAGGATCTACAATCGGATTACGAAAAGCCCCCAACTGTACTCGATAACGAATATCCACCACTTTTTCAGGTTGTTTTTCTTCAATAGGATAAGGCATTTTTTCAGGAATTTCTCCTCTTTCTATTTGCTCTGCAATAATTACATTTTCTTCTTTTATCACATCCCGTAATTCTTCTTCGGGCAAGAACAAACGAAAGGTGGTCCGACGATTTAAACGATGCTCTTCTTCGGTACGCGCATTTTTGATAAGAGGTTGTGTTTTACCGTATGCTCTACCCGCAATCCGATTGACATCAAAACCTTTTTTGCTCACATAATTTACCACACTTTCCAATCGTTTTTCGGTAAGTGTATTATTGATTTCATCACTTCCTCTTTCATCGGCATGTGCACTTACTTCAAACTGCATCATCGGATTTTTTAAAGCGACAATAATAAGCCGATCCAATTCACGCGTGGCATCTTTGATTAATTCCGATTTTCCTAAATCGTAATAAACCGTGTTGATATATACTTCATCATCTATTTCGGATAGTTTGGGAGCGCATTCGTAGAGCACATAATCTTTTGTAGTTACCGTTTTGCGAACATCTGATATTTCTACATTTTGAGGAAGCGTGGGGGCTCCTCCTGCAAATTGCATATTAGTTACTTCAATGGAATAGGCTGCATTAGGTGCAATATCTACATAGGAAGTATTTCCCACATTATCTTTTAATGTAATGAGGGCTTTGTCATCTCCCGAACGTATATAAAAAGGTTCGTCTATGTTTCTTTGTTTTTGTTTTTCTTCGCAGGCATCACATTTGACTCCAGGAGGCACAACTTGTAACCGATTTCGCCTATTGGGATCGTTGATACGCGATTTATAATCACGTACAAATCTTTCATCTACCGAAGGATAATCTTTTCGATTTTTTGTGATGGTATTCACAATTTGACTAGGAGCCATTTCATCATTGAGCAATTTGCTCAAATTTTGTGGAGGGAGATTGCTCTCTACAAAAATTTTATTAGATTGAAAAGCCAAATTTGAATTATTTGCTATTGATTCTTGTGACAAGTTTGCATTTTCGGTGTTCTCTGCTAGTGTGCTCGTATCTAAGTTTTCGTCAAGTGCAAAATCAGTATCTATTCCATAATCGGCAAGCGTACTCATATTTTCGGTATCTTCGTTGGGCAAACGCCAAGAAGCATCCATTTGCATAGTTGAGTCATCCAAATTTGATTTTTGATTGAGTAGTGCCAATTCGCGCAATAATTCAGCATCTAGAAGAGCTAGACTATCAGTTTTTGTGGATGTATTGGCAAATAAAGGATCTTCAAATATTTTTCGATCTATTGGATTGACTTTTTTGTAAAGTAGGGTATCTTTGTGGAGATAAAAATTTTGATTTGCCGATAAAATAATAGGCAGAGAGGCGATCATATCGGGGAAATGCAAACTTTGGAATTCTGAAAAATAAGCATCTTTGCGAATGCCTATATCATAATTGGATCCATGTTGTCTATTGAGAGAATAAGTTCCATTTTTTTCAGAATAAACGGTATCCATTTTGCCTGTTTGCACATCTTTGATACAAACAAAATAGTCTTTTAAGAGGGTTCCACTTTCTTGATCAAAAACGGCACCTGTAATTTTTACAAGTCCCGATGTTTTTTTAAACGCATAAATATCATCTGTTTTTCCAGGTCCATTATATCGATTACTTACAAAAAACACCTCATCAAATCCTTTATCTAAAAGCAAGCTATAATCATCATACGAGCTGTTTATGGGTGGTTCAAGTGAAGATACATGTTCCACTTTTTCTTTAGTGGAATCCAAACGTGCTACATAAATATCCAAACCTCCATATCCGATTTTTCCATCTGAAGAGAAACTAAATGTATTCGCATCTATCCACATAGGGAATACTTCGCGACCCGGGGTATTGACCAAATTTCCTAAATTAATAGGCTGTCCCCATTCTTTATTCCGAACAATAGGACCTCTAGATTTACGCCTAGAAGATACTCTGGGAGGAGTTTTTTTTGAGGATTTAGTTGAGGTGTTCACTCTCCGTTTATTTGTTTTTCGAGTATTGACAACTCTAGAGGATGGCGTACGTTGAACCATCCAAATATCGGTAGATCCCAAGCCCCCTGCACTATGTGTGGCAAACAGCAAAACATTACCATCGGCAGAAACCGCTGGATGCCCTGCCTTACCTTCAATTCCATTGAATAAAAAAGGTTCGGGATTGGCCCAACTTCCATCGGATTGACGTACCGAAGTATATACGCCCATTGTATTTTTGTCGTTCCACATAAAATAAGCAATGTTACGAAGACTATCATACGAAAATGTACCCACACTTCCCTTGAGAGGCGTAAACTTTTCATTTAAAAGTGTAGGACTTACCCATTCTTTCATACCCCGCGTATAGGTTGCAGTATACAAGCGAGAATATCCATGCCCTGTACGAGGATCCATATTTCCATTGATGGGTTTTGCCGAAGCATAAACCAATTTTCCATCCAACAAACCCAAGCCATATTCGCTAAAAGCAGTGTTCAACTGTGTTTGAGGAATTAACTTAGAGGCTGAAATAAGCATATCCGCTTTATTGTATTTCAATGCCATTTGAGCCGATTTAAGCCGATTGCCCAAAGTTGTGGAATCAACTATTTGAGACAATTCCGTATATACATCTAAGGCTTGCTTATACATACTCAACTCCATCATCACATCGCCATATACTTTGATAAATTCGGGATCACGAAAACCCTCCTTCCAAAGAGTAGTATAAAATAAATAGGCCTCTTTAGGGTGATTTAATCTAAATTGAGTATTCCCTAAACGATAGGCTATATTTTGTTTGGCTTGAAAGGCTTTTTCAACTTTATAGGCCCGCATATATCGATCGAAAGCAATTACATATTGTTCGTTTTGATACGCGGTATCTCCTTCTTTAACCACTCTAGCTATTTTGGATGAAGAAAATGAATGATTTTTTCCTTCCAAAGCTTGCGTGTAAAAAAGACTTAGCCACAAAAGTAAGCTAGCTCCTAGTATTTTATATGAAAAATTTATAACTCTCATGTATACTTCCTTTAAAATACCGTAACGGTACCTTTTTTAACATATTGTTTTTGCTTGGTCAACACGGTAATGATATATAAATAATCATCTTTATCCACTTTTTTACCCTTATAGGTACCATCCCAACCTTCTTTATTTTTAGATCGAAATATCTCCATACCCAAACGATTCAAAATAATTAAATCGACCCCTTTCATAAAAATTTCATTTACTCCGTCATCATTGGGTGAAAACGCATTAGGAATGTTGCCAAAAGATTCTTTTAAACTCACTTTTACCGTATCGGAACGAACACAACCCGACAAGGTATCGGTGGCAACAAAACGAATGATATCATCTTGATAAAATCGTTGTGACTGGGTCCATAGTTTAAGACTATCTTCTCCTACAAAAAGTGTGGATGGATACCATTTATACACAATTTCTCCCGTTCCCTCGAATACTTCTGCACCAAAGCTTCTTCGATCGCCAATATTAATTTCTATTTTATCATCCATAGGATCGGCAATGCGAGCGGTTAAATCAAGCGTTTCTGTACTTAAATACTGCGTGTCACGAAGTATAAATTGAAGCCTAGGAAGAGGCCCCTCTAGGTCGGACAATTCGGTATTTTCTACCTCTATGGTGTCACGCGCTATCAAACGAAAATGAATTGTATCTGCAAATTGAGCAATCACAGGATTGGGCACAAAAGCTGCATCTCCAAGCAAATCAACATACGCATTTGAGCCTTCTGTTTTTGCAGACCATTGATATGAATATCGATTTACATCGCCTCCCCTCACATTGGCGTATAGATAAATGGAATCTAAACGACAAACAAAGGGCTTGGTTACAAAATTAACAACAAAGGCACCCCTTACTTTAATCTCTACGGTATCATAGCCTACGCACTTAAATCCCGTAAGTTGATCGGTGGCTTTTACTGTAAATTGTTCTACGGAATCGATCAATTCTCCCGTCCACCATTCGGAATTGCCTAGTTCATCTTCATTTTTATAAACACGATTTCGAGGACTCCATTCATAGCTATAATGATTGATAGCGGGAGGTACAATATCTTTAATTTCTAACATTACACCACTTTGTAAGAAGGAAACGGTAGAGGGATCGGCAGTGGCTGTAACTTGAATTTTATATAAGTCGATCTTTGCTTCTTTTTCAGGGATTTCACCACAAGCATTGCTGGCATATACACTAATCTTACCCGATTTATCATTGGTTTTGAACCAAACTCTAGAAAATATAGTGTCTGGATTTTTAGAAATCACAACAATACTATCAAATAAATAAGTCCAATCTAAAGGAGTGAACCAATGATATTCCGTTCCTTTTTCTAGATGATCTAGGGGAATGGAAATATCGGTATATGCCGTATCATTTGCACACACAGCGGGAGGAATTTGAATGTTGTTTTGGAATTTTTGAATTTGACCCACAGGACGTATTTCCAAAATAGTATCCTTATTTCCACATTTATTAAATCCTTCCAGATGCAATGATACGGGGCTTTCACCAATGGCGGATATAAGCACCGAATCGTATTTAATGCGATTTGCAAAAAGTCGATACTCTATCTGATCAGGAAAACGCCAAGTTAAACTATCCGTAGTCAAATCCTTTGCAATGGATAAACCCACATTTTCTTGACCTATACAAGGATAGGGAGGTTTACTAAATTGGGCTGCTTGCGGTATATCTTTGGTTTTAATATAAATACCTAAAGGTACACTGAGTCCACAACTGCCTTTACGCAATCCACGGACTAAAATTGAATCACTTTCAACTCCCACTTTAAAATTGGTAAACGTACGAGTACTATCAGGGGCTATCTCTTTCCATGAATCTGGGGCAAACCAATGAAAACTAATTGTGTCGGAGCTATAGTCACTATGTGCCAATTGTAAAGAAATAGTAGTTCCTATACAAGGATTGGTGTCGTTGTTGAGCACCTTGATTGTATTGTATAAGGTATCGGGTTTATTTAATTTTACAAGGAATATAAAGGCTTGACCCGTACCACAACCTGCACGTGGATAACATTTGATGGTATCCGTCGTATTGTCCATATAAATACCAGACACAACACGTACCCACGAAGAGTCGGGATTGCTTAAAAAATGCCAAGTATTATTAGGCAATTTCCAAGTATAACCCACTGTAAATGGGCCGCCAAGGGTATCCATATCGGCATGCGCTCGATATTCGTAAATATCATTCATGCAAATAATGGGCTTCCCTTCTGTAATTTCCCCAGAAATAGAAGGCACCGTATCTGCTTTTATATAAATTCGATCTTCTATTTTATAATTGCACGCTTGGCCTAAACTGTTTAGAATAGGCTTGAATACAAAGGTGGCTGCGGTAATTTGATTCCAGTGTACCGTAAGTTCTGTTCTGCTATCATTCCATTGATAAACTTCAGTTACATCAACATTGGCAGGTTCAGGAATAAATTCAAAATCGAAATCGGCCGTAGAAGCATTCATTTCTATTGAATAAATAGAGGTACTATCCAAACAAGGTTGTCTATCTCCAATTAAAAATACGCGTGCTGAATCAATGGGAGCTATTTGCAGTGTGATAGGAATTCCTTGAATCACTAGTGGAATAAGAGGATCGCAGGTATCTATAGCATATACAGAAATTAAACCATGTCCTTTGCCTACTAAAACTCGGCACGTATCCACTCCTGCTTCAAGTATACTATCTTTGGTTCCTTCTATTTTCCATCCATAAGGAAATTCCCAACGATAAGCGTCTGCATTTTCGGTAGGGGTTAAAACATAGGTTTGGTAATCACCTACACAAGGCATAGGATTGGGCTGTTCTTTCCAAGTTGCCGTGGGCAAAGCAGGAACTGGAGTAATTGGCAAAATAGTGACTAAAGGTTCTTTTGCAACATAAGGACAAATGGAACGGCTTGCGTCGGTAATGGGTCGCACCGATACGGTGGCAGGGCCTGTACCAGCAATCACAGTAACCACTCCGCTCGTAGAGTCGGTATTGGCTTTAAAATGCCAAGAAGGATGTGAAAATGCCCATAGATAGGCAGGAGACACCAAAGGATTGCTTAACCCAATTTGCATCTCTGCTCCTGGGCAAGGCACATATTTATCAAAAGCAAGTGCAGGATCGACAAGAACAATATTTTCCAACGAAGCCATGGAGACCGTATCCACTACCCACAATTTGATATGTAAACTATCACTATACGTTTTGCATTTATTCCAACGAACCGCGGCCACAATATGATTGAGTTCGGGGGCTTGACTGGCATTACTCACTTGAACAAGCGTACCATCATCTGGCTTTATTTGCAAACTTCCAGATAACAAACTCCAATGATATACCAACGAATCTTGAGTATCGGCTACATTGGGTAAAAGTTTTAGCTCATAAGCAGGACTGGCATATCGACAAATAGTATCAAAGAGTGTATCGGTGCTAATCCAATCCAATCGTGGTTTTAATCCATGAGGAGGGTGTATAATTTCCTTAATTTCCGCCGTGTCTGAATTGTCACCTTGTGCACATTTATTTATAGGAGTAACCCAAACGAGGCCTTTGGTATACTCACCTATAAATTTACGACTATATGTAGAGACCGTATCGGTATAATATTCACCAAGGGGTAAATCGGGCCCTTTATAATTTTGAGGTTTCCATGGAAAATGCCATACATATTGGCTTGCAAAAGGAACACTATCCACCGAAACAGAAAGTGTATCATTATTACAGAGAATAGAATCTATATGTATGTGGGGTTTCAACTGAATCAAAGAAAGAGGAACTATTGGGAATACTTTGGATTGGCTCCATCCACATCTATTTTTAACTTGTGCTTGCAAATGGAGGGTATCGAAATTGCCCACTTTTGCATAGAGGGTATCGGGTAAAACTTGTAGATTTAAAATTTTCCAATCGGTCTGGGCAAGGGTCGAATCGTTTTGAATCACCGTATCTCCATTCCAACGAAAACGGGTAGAATCTATACTCCAATGAAAATCTCGATTGATATAATACGCTACTTGACTCCATCCACAAGGTTGCAAATCGATGGGAACATTCCCATTTTGTTTATCTTGTATATAATCGCCTGTAAGCATACTAACTGTATCCATCGTACGCAATTCTATTTGAAGCGTATCTCCAAATGTTTCACAAACCGACACTTTTGCAAAAACGCGAAGAAAGGTGGTGTCGGCACCTTCTGTTTTGGTAAGTATACAGAGACTATCTCCAGGGATACCTCCTAGAGTAGTAAAGGTGGACTTGACAATTTCCCATTGATACGTAAGGGGAAGAGTATCTTCTGCACGAGGCAACACTCGATATTGATGTCCTGCAGCTAATTTATGAGACAAACAAAGGGTATCCATAGCCGAAAACATAAGGAGGGTATCGTATGTAGAAGCAAAATTGGCAGGACGTAAACGTTTGGGAGGATATAGTACAGCATTCACATCCACGGTATCGCTCGAAAGTTTGGCAATTTCAGTCTCCGTAAGTTTGAGCACACAACCATTGCGGGGCTGAACATATATTTGTCCTTTTATTGAATCGGCCTTAAAACTACGTTCAAAAAGATGGGTAGTATCTACATAAAGTTGACCTGGCAAAGGTTTTTGTCCCACATAATCGGAAGGTTCCCATGGAGAATGCCAAATATAAGAAGAGATATCACGATTTTCAGTAAGCTTAAAACTACTCGTTAATTCTTTGAAACATAAGGAAGAATCTATTTTTACAAATGCAATTTTAGTAGGCTCTGTTCCTATGGTTCTAATAAAAATAGGGGGCAATTTACTAGCGCCACAAACATTGGTTGCGACCACTTGTAAATAAATAGAATCGGTTCCTATCCTTACATATAGAGAATCGGGTAAGGTGGATGTATCTCGAAATTTCCAATTGGTGGAATTAATCGTACTATCTGATGGCATCTTACTAAGATCTAGATTTTGCAAATCCAACTTGGTTTTACCTACACGAAATTGATATGAAGTAAGCGTAGGATCTAGTTTTTTATCCAAATAATACTTTGCATAAGTATCTTGGCTAGCACAAGGTAATAATTCTATTAAACCTGTGGGCGTAAACGCATCTCGTACATAATCTTTAATATCTTTACCTAAAGGAACAATAGTGGTGTCACGTCCTCTAATTTGCACAAAAAGAGTATCTCCAAAAGTTTCGCAAACGGCAACTTTGGCATAAAACAAAACTACCGAAGTATCTAAGGCGGCATTTTTAGTAATTCGATAGGTGGAGTCGCTTTGATACAAAAGGCCATCCCCATTTTGTAAGGTCATGCTTTGATCTACATCAAACAGAATTTCCCATCCATAAATCAAAGGCACTGAATCTTTGCTGAGATCTCTCTTTAATTGTAGTATATTTTCTTGTCGCAAACAAACGGTATCAAACATGGCTAAGGTGTCCACTGCAGAATTAAATGATTTAGCAAAATTGGCGGGCAGAGGACGAGAAGGGGGGTAGAAAATTTTCTCTATATGCACCGTGTCGGAAGGTCCTATGCCACAAGCATTCCGAGGAAAAACAATTACATAACCTGTATCATATTGGGCTTTTTCGGGTTTAAAAATTGGAAGTCCTTTTACAGGAACTGCTGAATCGACACTTTTTTTACCCCATGGATACGTCCAAGTATAGGTCGTAGCAAATTGTATGGAGCTGGTTAACGAAAATTCTAAACTTTCTTGTGTGCAGACCTTCGCTTGTTTTATAAATTTTATATCGGGTTTTTGTTTAATTAAATTTACGGGACGAATGGTATCTGTAATGGGTTCCGAAACTCCACAACAGTTACGCGCAGCGGCAAAAATAGCAAGGGTGTCTCCTCCTACTCTCATGACCAAGGTATCTCCATGACGATTGGGAGCTAAACGTTCCCATCCCTTGGTTCCTATTTTGATTGTTTTGAAAACAATGGAATCACGCCCCCCAGTTCCTGCTCCTACAAGGGTATCTTTGATTGTATCGGTTTTAAATTTGGCATCCCAAGACCATTGAATACTCCGAAGTGAAGGCTCCATCAATTTTTTGTCCATCACATAATAAACAGTATCTCCTTCGCAAGGAGAGACTCTTAACTTAGTATCATCATGGTTGCGAATTTTACCCATTACGGGTATCGTATCCTTAATAAAAAAGCGATACGTAAGCGTATCTCCTCGATTGGTGGCATCACAATCGTGACGATGTCCTATAATAATAATAGAATCATTGGTATTTACGGTATTGGGTACACGAACCTTAAATTTAGTTGCACTATCTGAAGAGGATTGATATTCATTCCATTCTAATTTTGAAAAACGCCAAGTATAATATACACCCGAAGCCGTATCTTTGGGGTTAGCTTGAATTTCAAAATGAACGGTATCTCGTGCACAGAGGGTGTCGGAAAATCCTTTTATCAATTTGGGCACTTGTGTCCAAGGCCTAGGACTCACAGCTAAACTATCTTTACGAGGTGCATTTGCAAATGTAAGCCCACAAATATCATTTTCGCCTGTTACATAAATATAGCCTGCATTTCGTCCCACCGCCACACGCATAGAGAGAATACCTCTGATTGAAATGATTTCTCCAGAGTAATCATCTTTGATCGTATCTTTTATAGATTCCCAATTATAAGAAGTGTCTCTTGACTTTCCATTGGGAGCCACCCAATCCGCAGGAAATTCCCAAATATATCGATCGCCATCTCGTACTGAATCCATAGTATAGGTCATTGTATCCCCTTGACAAGGCGTGGTGTCAGAAGCAATTTTAACACGCGTAAAACGACGAGGCTCCAAAATTTGAGAGGGACGTTGTTTACTCCATCCACATTTGTTTCCATACTTTAATTTAAGCGCACCCGTGCCTTCTCCTACCACTACTTTTAAAGGCATCGAACCCTTTGTATATCCCGAAACAAAAGTCCATCCACTGGGCAATTGCCATTCATTGATTGGTTTGGGATTGGAAGCAGGATCGGTAAGCGGTTTATTATCGGTAACTGAAGTATAGGCAGTTTGCGAAGAAGATAATTCTAAAATGCTGCCTTCACAAATTGTATCTTCCAATATTCCATCCGTTTTGAGAATAGGTTCATTTACCTCAAGGGTATCGATTATATGCACCCAAAAATAAGCGGTATCCCCATGTTTGCTAGCATCACTAGAACATCTATTGGTTGCATAAATACCTAGTTTTCCATATCTACTTTTACGATTTTCGCTCGAAGGCATTTTTATAGACAATCTAAAATTCACTGAATCTATTTGTACAGAATTCATATCTGCATCTTTCATAAATTCGGGTCGAACAAAGCCAATTCCATTTAGAACGTCGGTGGCTCGGGCACTTTTTACTAAACAGTTTTCAAATCCCAACACATCACTTCCATTACAAAGCAAATAAGGAAGAGGTTGCGCGGGTTTATCTGCATCGCTTATAGGCATAATTTGATTTCTACCTAAAGGATTTGTTTCTTCAGCAGTTTGTATGCCATCATAGAACTTAGGCTTAGCTGGAGGAGCCACCACAGGTACTTTGATAGTTTGCACATTATTATTTCTTCTGTTTCTAAAACAAGAATTGGAAGGATAAGCCGACAAAGAAAAAGTATCGTTTACGCCAGGGGTACGAACATCTACAATTAATTTAATATCATAAGGAGCCCCTACTGGAGGTTGTGTCGAAGCGGCTTTAGCACCCGTACCTGGATCGTAGCGAAACTTTGTAATTCCATAATCGGTTTTTAAATTTTCTCTGGTAAGTCCTGCTTTGTCTTGGGTTTTGAAAAGGACTTCGGTCCCTGCACAAGGAGGCATATTTTGTGGATCAGCTAAAATTTCAAAATTTTTATAGGGCTTGATACTATCTTCCCGATCGATCTGAAAACTATATTCTTTGGTAGTATACTTGTTACTACTAGATTTTTCGTTACATTGGGGACAATATGCTTTGGCTTTAATTGTAAGACTAGGGTTACTTACTCCATTTGGATTGATTACTTTAAGACAAATTCGATAGGCATTGGTATCAAATCCATTATCTTTTAACTCGGGATTCTTATATATAGAAGGTGCTGCAAATTTCAATTTTGTAGTATCAAAAGTCCAAGAATAAACTAAACCTTCTACTTTTTCCGAGCCTAATTGTAAATAAAGGTAGCCATCGCCATATCCACGACTGTTGGCTTCTCCCCATTTCCCCACGGGGTTACGGGCATTGGTGGGTTCTGCTACATTATTAAAATCGGGAGAATAATACGTACAAGCTTTCATAGTGGTATCTGGCATCCAAGACCATTGTTTGGGATCTTGATCTGGAAGGTATGTGTAGCCGATAACACTAATTTTGGCCTCGTTTGGAATGGGAGGCTGTAAAATAAAAGGACTTAAGGGATTTTTTACTGTTACTTCAGGGGTGGTTCCTTCAATCGGAGCACAAGTTTGCTTCACTAAAGTAACCTGTCCTCCTTGGGCCAATTTAGGCACATTGAATATTACCGATGTATCCGCACTTGGAGGTAGTTTAGTAATCGGTTTTCCCAAATTGTTATATAAGATCCATATATATTCCACAGGGATTCCATAGTAATCGGGAGCCACAGGATTGTTTCTCGGATCTTTATTTATTGAAAAAACATGTGGATAACCTTCACAAAAAATGCTATCGGAATACATCGACTCTATAGTTGCAACAGATTGAGCAACCTTTATTTCTTTTATAGCTTTATTATTGCCAACTGTCAAGATTAATGTATCCGTAATGGTATTTGGATATAAGGATAGTAAAGCGGTGTCGTTTATTTTACTTTTATCTATATTTACAGCAACCACAGATCCATTGGGACCCGACCAAGTCCATATACATTTATCTTTTGTCCCCGATGGAATTCCATCCGCACAAAATTTAACAGCAGTTCCAGGACATGGCACAGAAGCGCCCTCTATCAATTTTATACTCAGTTGTGCGCTTAACAGCGACACCCCTAACCCCATAAAGAAAAAGATTAATACTATTTTTTTCATCATATTTGAATAAATATCACCCCTGTATCCTTCATCCTTATTATGAGAATCCACATACTTTTAAAGCTATTTTTCCCCGTAAAAGTACTATTTTTTTAACATCTAACAAAATTTTTGTTAAAAAGCATTTGTTTTATAAAGAAATCACAATGAATTTACACTCTCCTTCTTATGGAGTCGATAGGGGCCTAATCTCTTTAAACTTGTTTTTCTTATTAATTTTTCATATCTTTGCAAGAATAATCATAGCTATATACATAATGGATAAGCCTAAAGTACTTTTTGTAAATCAAGAAATTGCACCCTATGTGAAGGACTCTCACATTTCACTCCTGAGTCGATCGCTCTCCCAAGGGATTCAAGAAATGGGAAAAGAAGTGCGAACTTTTATGCCTCGTTTTGGGCTTATCAATGAACGGAGAAATCAATTACATGAGGTAATCCGCCTTTCGGGTATGAACCTTGTAATCAATGATACCGATCATCCCTTAATTATCAAAGTTGCTTCTATTCAAGCAGCACGTATGCAGATTTATTTTATTGATAACGAAGATTATTTTCATAAAAAAATTATGTTTCACGATCGCAATGGCAAATTTGCTGACGACAATGATGAAAAAGCGATCTTTTTTTCGCGTGGAGTCATTGAAACCATCAAAAAATTGAGTTGGTCGCCTGATATTATCCATTGTAATGGATGGTTTTCGTGTTTAACTCCTTTATACATTAAACGAATGTATAAAGATAATCCTCTTTTTGCAAATACGAAAGTGGTACTATCTCTTTATGGCGACAACTTTAAAGGCAATTTGCATAGCAATTTTTCTAAAAAGTTGAAATTTGACAATATCACGCCCGCTGAAATAGCTAAATATGGCGATTTTGCACACGAAGATTTACTAAAAATGGCTATTGATTTTTCGGATGGAATTATTATGGGAGATGAAGAAGATAACATCAATGCAACGCTTATCAAACACGCAAAAAAAACAGGCAAACCAATTCTTCCATACCAAGGTCCAGATAACTATATTGAAGCTTTCGACAATTTTTATGACAAAATTCTTCTCAACTAACAAGAATAGAATGTTTAAACCCAGCTCTTTTTCTCTCTGTAAATGTTTTTTTATTTGTCTTATTTTCAGCCTAGCAAGTTGTAAGAAAGATCCCAATTCTATGGTTGGAGATATCCTTCAACCCGAAGATGAATTTCTTCATGCTTTTTGTACAGATACCGCAGAGGCATTGGATGTGGTTGCATTTACTATACCCAACGACACCCTCTTATTGCAAAATACAGCTACCATTCTTTTGGGAGGGATGAATGATCCTATTTTTGGCAATAGCACCTACAATTTTGTGAGTGATTTGAATAGGAATGTTTTAGATCCTTACGTTCCCGAAGGCGCTACTTTGGATTCGGTAATTTTAGAAATGGCTTATTCCTCTTCGTATCGTTTGGACAATGCACACAAAAATAAAGCTCTCACCGTGGATATTTTTGAATTGGATGAAACCTTAGATGAAGATAGTTTGTATTATACGAACGAAAAACCTAAATTAAGTTCTACCAAATTACTCAGCAACTATACCTTTGTTCCTAATCCTTTTGATACTTTGCCCGATTCAAATAGAACCGTGCTCAATTCTCTCAAATTGAAATTGTCGGATGAATTTGGAAATCGCTTATTAAAAGCGAAAAGTGGAGATTTTGAAAATGAACTTTCGTGTAATAAATTTTTTAAAGGCTTTGCTATCTTATTTAAAAAAAATACCCAAGAAAACTATGGCAATATTTTCTGCGTACACAGTGTATATGACAAAGGATCTGGCGTTGTATTGTATTACAAAGAAGCAAATTCAACTGCACAAAAAACGGTCTATTATTCATTTGGAAAAGCAAGGCACACCTATATTGAAAGAGATCTAACATTTGCCAGCCCCGATTTTAAAGCGCAACTTAAAGGCGATACCACCCTAGGACAACAAAGAGTGTACATACAATCTACAGGAGGGGCCTTGATGCAATTTTCATTCCCCAAAATTCTTCAATTAAAAAACCACAAGATCATCGTCAATCAAGCTTATTTGATAATGAAAAATGTGCAGTTCGATCAAGGGGTCAATCTACCTCCTCCTCCTCGATTGATCAGCTATATTGTAAATAAAGATAATACCATTTCAGAACTTCCCGACAAATATCCAAATCCAGGTGGATACTATAATGACAAAACAGGCGAATATCGTTTGTGTGTGACTCGCTATATTCAAAGTTTATTGTTTAATAATGTTGAATCTGCCAAAATCATTTTAGCCCCCTATTCTCAATATACACGTCCCGACCAATTGGTTCTATATGGAACCGATAAAAATTTAGGTGCAAATCGGATGCACTTAAAATTGATTTATACACAAATACCTGAATAAATACAAATCCTAAATTTAATTTATATGTGTGGAATTGTTGCTTACATCGGAGAAAGACAAGCCTTCCCTATTTTAATGAAAGGCTTGCATCGTTTGGAATATAGGGGATATGATAGTGCAGGTATCGCACTTATCAACACTAAATTATGTGTCTACAAAACACGTGGAAAAGTGGACGATTTAGAACGTTTTGTCAAAGAAAAAGATATTAGTGGTTGTATTGGCATTGCGCATACTCGTTGGGCTACACATGGTGAACCTAATGATGTAAATGCGCATCCTCATTATTCAGAACATGAAGATTTGGCGTTGATCCACAATGGCATCATTGAAAATTATGTTACTATTAAAGAAGAATTAATCAAAAATGGTCGCACCTTTGTAAGTGATACCGATACGGAAGTTTTGGTGCAATTGATCGATTACATTCGTGAATCGAATCAAGTTTCTTTAAAAGAAGCCGTGCATTTAGCACTCAGTCAAGTAATCGGCGCGTATGCCATTGCTATTTTATCAAAAAAAGAACCAGGCCTATTGATTGCTGCTCGTAAGGGTTCCCCTTTAGTTATTGGAATTGGCGATAATGAATTTTTCTTAGCATCCGATGCGACTCCTATTATTGAATACACCAAAGATGTGGTTTATGTAGCCGACGAAGAGGTTGTAATCATCGAACGAAATGCGGAAGGACAACTACATTTATCTTTGACCAATCTTACCAATGTGGAAAAAACACCTTTGGTACAGAAGCTGGAAATGAATCTAAGTATGTTGGAAAAAAATGGATTTGATCATTTTATGCTCAAAGAAATTTACGAACAACCCAAAACTATTCGAGATAGTTTTAGAGGTCGTATTAATATTGATCGCAATATTGTGGCTCTCTCGGGTATTATAGACCATAAATCTAAATTTGTAAATGCCAAACGCATTATTATTGTAGCCTGTGGTACGTCTTGGCATGCGGGTTTGGTAGGTGAATATTTATTAGAAGAATTGGCACGCATTCCTGTAGAAGTAGAATATGCTTCTGAATTTAGATATAGAAATCCCCCCTTAGATAAAAAAGATGTAGTTATTGCCATTTCTCAATCGGGTGAAACCGCAGATACATTAGCCGCTATTGAATTAGCAAAATCGAAGGGAGCCTTTGTATATGGAATTTGCAATGTAGTGGGCGCGTCAATTCCTCGTGCTACGCATAGTGGCACCTATACACATGCAGGACCTGAAATAGGGGTGGCTTCAACCAAAGCCTTTACCGCACAAGTAACGGTACTTACTCTAATTGCGCTTTGTCTAGCCAAAGAAAAGAACACAATCACCGATGAAAAATATATAAGCCTTATCAATCAATTGCACGATTTACCCGAAAAAGTTGAAAAGACCTTAACCCTCAACGAACATATTCGCGATTTTTGCAAAATATTTACTTATTCTCGTAATTTTTTATATCTAGGAAGAGGCTACAATTATCCATTGGCCTTGGAAGGCGCTTTAAAATTGAAAGAAATTTCGTATATCCATGCCGAGGGCTATCCTGCCGCTGAAATGAAACATGGCCCAATTGCTTTGATTGATGCGGAAATGCCTATTGTAGTTATTGCTACCAATCAAGGAAACTATGAAAAAATTGTGAGCAATATACAAGAAGTAAAAGCACGAAAGGGACGAATTATTTCTATTATTACCGAAGGAGATACCACGGTTAAAAACCTTTCGGATTTTTCGATTGAAATTCCACAAGTGGATGCTATGTTGGTGCCTATTTTGGCATGTATCCCTTTACAATTGATGGCATATCACATTGCCGTATTCAAAGGATGTAATGTGGATCAACCACGCAATTTAGCTAAATCCGTTACGGTAGAATAAATACAGCTAGCATAAAAAAAGGCGCAAATAAAATTTATTATTTGCGCCTTTTTTTATGCTAACTATTGAAATTTACACATCTAAACGTAAATTTTCTATAATAAAATTTTGTCTATCAGGCGTATTTTTACCCATATAAAATTCCAAAATTTCTTTGATGCTAAAATCTTTTTTGATAATAATAGGATCTAAACGAATTTTAGGACCTATAAAATGCTTAAATTCATCTGGAGATATTTCTCCTAAACCTTTAAATCGAGTTATTTCAGAAGCAGTACCACAACTAGCAATCGCATCTAATCTTTCCGTATCGGAATAACAATAAAAAGTTTGTTTTTTGTTTCGTACACGAAATAAAGGTGTTTGTAAAATATACAAATGTCCTCCTTTGATTATATCGGGGAAAAATTGAAGAAAAAAGGTAAGCAACAATAAACGAATGTGCATTCCATCCACATCGGCATCTGTAGCAATTACAATGTTATTGTAACGTAAACCTTCTAATTCATCTCCTACATTAAGGGCGGCTTGAAGTAAATTAAATTCTTCATTTTCGTAAACTACACGTTGTGACAAACCATAACTATTGACGGGTTTCCCTTTAAGACTAAAAACGGCTTGTGTATTTACATCTCTGGATTTGGTAATGGAACCCGAAGCCGAGTCACCTTCGGTGATAAATAAGGTGGTTTCTAAGCGACGTTCGTGGCTACTACTATAATGTACACGGCAATCACGAAGTTTGCGATTGTGGAGGCTTGTTTTTTTGGCACTTTCTCGAGAAATTTTTTTAATATCGGCCATCTCTTTACGTTCGCGCTCCGATTGCAAAATTTTGCGCAATAAAGCCTCTGCAACTTCGGGATTGATATGTAAAAAATTATCTAAGTTTTTTTTGACCGAATTGACAATGTAATTGCGCACGGTTTCTCCCGCAGCTTGTCCTGGTTTTTGAGGCACCAAATAATTAGAACCTAATTTAGTTTTTGTTTGCGATTCAAAAACAGGTTCTTGAATACGAAAACTCAAGGCAACAACAATAGAGGTTCGGATATCGGAAGCGTCAAAATCTTTTTTATAAAATTCACGGATCGTTTTCACAAAAGCTTCTCTGAAAGCCGCCTGATGGGTACCTCCTTGCGTAGTATGCTGCCCGTTGACAAATGAAAAATACTCTTCTCCATATTGATTGGGAAGATGCGTAAAGGCATATTCTAAATCCTCATCTTTAATATGTACAATAGGATAAAGTGGTTCCCCATCCATATTATTGACCAATAAATCGTATAAACCGTTTTTTGCAATAATTTTTTGTCCATTATATGCCAACGAAAGCCCATTGTTCAAATACGCATAATTCCACAACATCTTCTCCACATAATCGGCAAGATAATGATAGTTTCCAAAAATTTCGGCATCTGGAATAAATCGAATTAAAGTGCCCGTTTTTGCATTGCTAAGGGCTACTTGATTTTCAAGGGTGAGTTTACCTTTTGAAAATTCTACTCTCTTGCATTGACCTTCGCGATAGGATTCAACACAAAAATAGGAAGAAAGGGCATTGACCGCTTTGGTCCCTACCCCATTCAATCCTACTGATTTTTGAAATGCTTTGGAATCATATTTGCCTCCTGTATTCATTTTGGAGACACACTCAATCACTTTTCCTAAAGGAATTCCACGTCCATAATCACGAACTGTAACGGTTTGTTCATCAATTTTAATTTCAATTTGACGACCATTGCCCATCACAAATTCATCAATGGAATTATCGATGACTTCTTTGAGAAGAACATAAATACCATCATCTTGGGAAGCACCATCTCCCAATTTACCAATGTACATACCTGGACGAGCCCGAATATGTTCGTTCCATTCCAAAGAACGGATATTGTCTTCGGTATAATCGGCAGGTGTGGAAAGTTGATCTGACATATTAAATTCCTACTAGTATTCTTTTAGTTGAAGTTGGAAATATGCTTGTGGGTGTTTGCATGCAGGACAAGAAGCAGGTGCTTTTTCTCCAAAATGCACATAGCCACAATTGCGACAATACCAAAATACTTTTTCGTTCTTTTCAAATACTTTATTTTTTTCAAGATTGGAAAGAAGTTTACGATAACGTTCTTCGTGCTCTTTTTCTACTTTGGCAATCATACGATACGATGTTGCAATGTCTTTGAACCCTTCAGCTTCTGCCTCATCAGCAAATGCAGGATAAAGTTCGGCCCATTCTTCGTATTCACCACCTGCGGCAGCGGATAAATTTTCTTTGGTAGTCAATATTTGACCAGCTGGATACATCGCTGTAATTTCTACCACGCCACCTTCTAGATATTTGAAGAAAATTTTAGCATGTTCTTCTTCTTGTTTGGCAGTTTCTTCAAATATAGCTGCAATTTGTTCAAAACCATCTTTGCGAGCCTGTGAAGCAAAAAAAGTGTATCGATTTTTAGCTTGAGATTCTCCTGCAAAAGATTTAAGCAGATTTTTTTCGGTTTTTGTTCCTTTGATACTCATTTTTATAGTATTTTTTGAGGGTTTATACTGGTTTGCCCTAAGAGAGACAAACGAAAATTAGTTTGCAAATATACAGAAAAATAATGGGATGCTAAACTTTTTTAGCATTATTCCAATTCTAAAATTGGCATTTTATGATTTTTTTCAAGCACTAGGGCAAGACTATTTTTTTAACTATAGTTGTGCCTGCATTTTCAATTTTAATCAAATAAATTCCCTTCGTGTATTTTTGCATATCAAAACGTACAAGTTGTCGACCTGGGGCATACATTTTTGAGGGGACAAACGCGAGAGCACGTCCCGAAAGATCGTACAAACCAATCTTAACTTGCATCTTTTCTTTGGTAAAAAAAGCTATATGGATTGGTCCGTGCACTGGATTTGGATAAATTTGAACTTGCTGAATATTTGAATTTTCTTCTTCATTGCCCACCATGGCAGTGGCAGGTAAGATTGCAGCTTGTAAAATTTCTTTAGTGTTTACATCTTGTAAAAATACAAGTGCTGAAACCCCTTCAATGCTATTAAAAAGTATAGGATTTATCCCATCAAAAGTATAGTCGTAGGTTCGTTTAAGTTGCATCTCGGGCTTTGGAAAATATATACTTTCCCCCAAAGCAGAAGGCAACATTTTGCGCACTACGGTATAAAATATAGTTTCGCCATTACTTGCAGGCTTATGAGAGAGAGAGTCCTCTATAAAGGCAATAAATAAAGCGGTTTCGCCTGTATAGGGAGTTTTGTTATGAATTTCCACATTCAACAAAAAACGATTCGATTTTCTAGTTCCATCTATATGTAATGCAAAAGGCGTTCTATCTAACCATACTTTTTCAACTGCACTAGGCAATAAGGTTTCCAATTCATTCCAAGAATCGGTTTTTTGCAAACGATTGCCCGAAAGAAATAAAGCGGGAGCCCCCGAAGCATTATAATATGAAAAACGGAGTGCATTCTCGGGCACAAAAGCAGGATCGCCAGGATTAGGCACCTGCACTTGATACTTTAGAGCAATTACTTTACTCTCTTTTTGATTGTATCCAATCGATTGCAAAGCGGCATGTATAGAGGGATTGGCACTCGCACAAGGAGAACAGGTACCACTGGAGAAAATTTCAAAAAGAGCCACTCTATGATATAATTCATCTTCGGAAATTACCATTGTTTGCGTAAGTGTATCACTAGCTACTCCTTCTTGATCGTTAATTTGGGAAATCCACATTTTCAATGTATAGGTCCCTATTTGGGAAGGAATAAATTTTTGAGCTGCAAAATTAAATTCAGCAAGTAAAGGAATACATAGCCCTCGAATTGGCGTAGACACGAGGAGGGTATCGTTGACCCTATAATTGACCACATAATTGTGAATGGTGTCCTTGGTCTTGCTTTTGG
>JAVVPL010000002.1:29506-44678 GCA_036655775.1 Bacteroidales bacterium
CCCCCGAAAGGTTTGGAAGAATAAAATTTTGGATATCTACCCATGGTTTTGACAAATTGCTCAGTTCAATATTATCCAAATATAAAGCATATTGATCGATGGATCGCAAAATAAAAGCAATGCGTATTTTTTGATTTTTATATGCAGCTAAATCAATTGAAATTTCTTTCCAATCTCCATTCTGCGTGGTAGCCTTCAACAATGTATCGGTGAAAGAAGTTTTGGCACTATCTCCCTTGGAAATACATACCCAATACGATTCAGTATACGACATATCGGCTGCCGCAGCTCTAAAAATTAAAAATGGATGCGTAGCAGTACTCAAATTTATTTGCGGAGTAATAAGCCAACGATCCGCCATTTTGGGCGCTTTGAACCAAGAAGTGGACACAGCTACCGTTTCATTATGTGTCGTTTTTAGAGCTTTCCACGCCTTGTCTATATACGTAAATTGACCCGCAGTTTGATTGGCATCATTATACAAAACCCAAGAGGCAGGAAGATCTCCTACCCCTTGGGAATTATAGTCGATGGCACTGAAGTCTTCATGAAAAATTTTCTGTCCTTGGCTTGTCAATCCTAAGAAAAAAAGAAAGCCTAAAATGAAATTTATTCGCTTCATTATCCATTTATTTGATCATTACTTTTTTGGTTTCTTTTCCTTGATTTGTGTTTATTTTCAAGATGTACATACCCGATTGAATACCCTTTAATGGAATATTGAAATAATCCGTAGCAAGTCCTTCTTTACGATATATCGAAGCACCTAATAAATTGAACAACTCCACAGAATGTATTTGTGCATTTGTCAACACATTTAGATTTTCTTTTACAGGATTTGGGTAGATTGAAACCCAATTTTTAGCATCCATTTTTTCATTACTTATCGTGCTCGCTTTTTCAACACGTAGATCCTCAATAAAAATATCCGACCCATGAGCTCCATTTTCAACTTGAAATCCAATATGATATACCTGTGTTCGATCTACCTTCAAAGAAGCACGAGCCCAAATATATTTTATGTCTTGTATATTATCTCTTTTAATAATTTCCTTTATATAACTTGAAGGCTCATAGCCAGACAATAAAGAAACTTTCAAACTATGTTTGACAGTACTAGGCTTAAAAACTCTATAAAAGAAAGAAACTCTGTATACGGTATCTGCAATCAACTCTATACAAGGAGAAACCGCCCAATCATTCGTTGCCATAGAATTAATAGCCTGCACATGTGCTAGAAAACTTTTACCTGAATACGCATAGTCTCTGGTATCTGTATAGTCATCCGAAAGCACAAATCCAGTAACTGGGAACGTATTCTTCATCTTCCATGTATTTTCAAAAGATTCAAGCGTGGCGTAAGATTCAAAATCATCCAAGAAGGGCGTTTTTCTAGAGGCTTGACTTTCGAGAAAAACTGTTTTGACATTATTGTCTTCGTTCATATCCTCCGCACAATTGAGCCGTCCTAGTATTTCATAGATACCCAAAGCTGAAAAATCGGCTTTTGTTTTGAACGTATAGGTTTTTTGTTCTGTTGGATAAATGGTGTCTGCAATAGTTTCTACAACTGCTGACCTATTTTTTATTTGATAGACTATTTCAAAATTTGATACGGGTAAATCGGCTTGATTGCTATATGTAATTTTGATCTCTTCAGCATCTGTTAAATTACAATCAAAAGGAATTTTCACATTGTCGATTCCCAAATCAGCCATTGCTAAATCGCTTTGCGTAGAGAGTGTCCAATCGTCTAAAAAGATCATCCAATAGTCGGCTTCACTAGCAACGGGAATATGGTGTGCCATAGTACCGACATAGTAGGTGCCACTTTCTTGCACTTCAAAGGCTGGAGAAGAAAACAATTTGTAGCCATCTCTATCTTTAAAAACCATACGATCTACAATAACACTTCCGTTTTTATGTAAAGTATGGGCATCCTTGCCAATAAGCAAACGAAAACTGCACGTATCGTTCAATCGGAATTTATAATAAAAATTCACTTTGTATTTGGTTCCTTTTTCTAAATAGAGACAAGGAGTTGCTAAGTAGTCGTTAGTTCCATCATAAGGCATACTTCCAGCATTGTATTCACAAGCAAAAACCCCATAATTATCACCTGTACGAGCCCAAGCCGTATTGGATGAAATACCCCAACCAAAATTAAAAATACCCTCTGCATAATCTTTCACAACCGTCCAATTTTTCATTTGTTCCGTAGTTTCAAAACTAGTCATCAATGGGAAAGGCACGTGAGTTTGTGTAGTAGTAATCACATAAGCCGTATCATTCGCATGATATTCATCCGTTGGAAAAGTAAACCAAGTACGAGTCATAATGGTGCCAAAATAGTCACCATACGCAGAAGCTTTTGAAAAAGTAAAATGAATGGTATCGCCCACAGGAATTTCTCTATGAATGGTATCATCAATACGCAAACCTAAAGACCAAACATCGCCCTCGCCAGTGGCTATTTGCGTATGAATAGGAATATTCGATATAGGCAAGGTGCCTAAATTTTGAAGAACCACGGTAGCTGCCATATTTTGCACTTCGCAACCTTCCGTAGGAGGATTCAAATGTGATAAAATACCTAATTCTTTTTCATATTCACAAATTTTAGGTCCCATTATATTGTCCAAACGCAAAACCAAACCCGATCGCGTAGTATTATGCAAAAATCCAATATATATTTTTTGACCTACGTATTTTTTAAGACTCAAAGCTTTGGATTGCCAGCCCCCTTGCGTTGGAACAAAAGTCATACTATCTATTAATTCTGTAAAATCGGAAATGGCTGGAGTTTTAGTGGAAACATACAAAGCATACGATTCTGGATAGGTTGAATTTTCATAATCCTCTTCAAAAGAAGCAATCATAAATTTAATACTATCCGTAATTTTTTCAACCTCTAGACGCGGTGTGATCAACCAATTTTGAGGTTTTAAATCCTGCATTTGCCAAGAGTCGGATACTGCACCCGTGGTTCCGTTGTAGCCATCTCCATCGGCAGAAACACGCCAACGAAAACCATCTCCATCCCCATCTACGTTTAACCAACCGTAAGGAGGAAAATCTCTATCACTTATTATTTTATTAAAACTTTCATTTAAATAACGAGTTTGTGCAAACACACAAACAAAACTCATCAAAAAAAGAGAGAATAATGTAATTTTTTTCATAATAAATATTTTTATAAATAAACGTTATATCCACCCACATAAGTTTATTTTAAACTCTCTTTTTGGCGATGGAATTTATACTAATTTCATATATTCTGTTATTTAAAAACCATGCAAAGGTAGGCATTTTAATACAATTTCCATAGAAAACATATAGAAAAAAACATAGATAATTGTTGTAAATTATTGATTTATAAAAAAATAATTTACCAATTTTTATTTAGATCATACTTTGAATACGGCCGTTTTTCGATCAACCAAACAAAACCTTTGAGCCTAATTTCTTTTTCGTTTAGCATTTCTTGAGGATACATGGCATTTTTTTCAGGGTCTACCAAATTAATTCCCGACACTTGCTGATCTTTTAAATCCATACGAAGATTTCTACTTTGGGATTTGTTGATCCCAATTAAATCGTGTGTTTTTTCTTCTTGTACATAGTAGATACTTTCCGCATTCCCTTCCACAAAAATAGTTTTAAGCAAGCCCTCTTCATCAAAAAAACCACGCACTCGTTTTCCTTTTATTTGATTAAAAAAATCGGAATTTGGCGGATTGCTAACCATAAAAGAATTTTCATTCACCAAAAGAGAATTTGGTTTTTGATTTTTGAACCAAACCCGTATCGTATCGCCCTTGATTTGATATTCTTGCGCCCAAACCAAAGGTTTTTTGTGCAAATATAAAACAGAATCCAGCGCATCATAACTCAAAGAATCACACAATCCTTGTAAATCGGCACGATAAAATTTAACTTTATTATACGCAAATAACTGTTGCACTTGACGCGAAGTATCGTAACGAACTTTTAAAGTATCACTTACTAAAAATAAAGTATCCCGTTTTTTCTCCACCATTGTGGTTCGTACATTTTTAGTAAAATAGGCCGTTCCTTTTTGTTCATTATTTTCAGCATACTCACTTTTGACCACTAGGTCTCGCAAGGTATCGATCATCCGTACATTGCGATGCACATTGCCATACTTACTAGCCAAATTATAATAAATACTATCTCCAAACAAAATTTGTTCATTCGTTTGGATATAGGCATTGTTTTTTAAACTTACTTTTTCAGTATTTTTATTGTAAAAACCATCTTCACAATACATAAAATAATCATCGGTTTCCATATTGGTAGGGCCATAAAATTGAGCGAAACCTTCTTTATAATTCATTGTATCCGACCAAATCGTATAGTCTGGACTTACAATAATAACATCTTGACGACATTGGAACGTACGCGTTCTTCCATAATATTGGCCACGCTTAGAAGTTAAAACCGTTTCTTTATCGGTCATCTCGGCAGGGGTATTGTAGGTGGCAATATTATTTTTAGAATCAAATAGCAAACGTTGCGTTTTCATAGTGACCGACCCATCGACAAGCACTACATTGTCGATCACATCAAACAATTGGGTTTGTCCGTTGTAATTGAGAATACGACCCGTAATTTTAACTTTATCTTTGGTGATAATACGTAAATTTCCATAAGCTTCACACGATTCGGTAGCCACATTATATTCGGCTTTATCACTATATACAATATTTCCCTTCGACACAATTTGCGAATTTCCCTCCAAAAGCCAATAACCTGGTTTTGAGGGATGGTTCTTCATCACTCGAGCCGTAAAACCTGCACGCTGTGCTTGCATACATAAAGGCAAAAGACACACCCATAGAGCTAAACTTATCTTTAAGAACAAAGTTTTGACTCTATTTAGTTTTATTTCTTTTAGGCTATAATCCATTGTAATCAGTCTTATAATCGAATTGAGCAGCTTGATCAAAACGCAAAAGAGTTGTTTTAACTTCTTTAGATTTAGGTATTTTTTCGGTAATAATTACACGAAAATAATCTTTGGGTCGTTCGGTAAATGTACGTTTGTATTTAGATTCATAAATCACCCTTTTACATTCTTTTACATTACACTTGGGATGATTTTCGCTCAAATAGCGTTCGATAGGGAGAGGGAGTGTTTTTTTGTCGAAAAAAGAAGCGGTATACACATGTATACCAGGAGACAAATAAGCCGCTTCTTGATCGCGATCGTTCATTGTAAATCGCACTAAATAGAGAGGTTCCTCTTGAGACCAAAATATATTTTCGGGTCGAGGAAAACGTTTTTTAAAAACCAATTCTATTTCAGTAGGCACCGCATTACGCTCGGGAGCAATAATTGCATTTTGGGTTGTTTGCGTATTGATCACAATTTGGGTATTGTTAGTATCTGTATTTTTGATCACATTCAAACCATCCACACCCGAAAGTTTGCCCGCCAAATCGAAACTTAATTCTACTTTTACATTTTTGTTTTCTTTCAAATTGAGTTCTACCAAATAATATGGTTTTCCCTCTTTTTGTTCTACATAAAAAACCATATAGATATAATATGCAGGATATTCTGTTTGTAAAAAATCGACGGCTTTCAAAGGCAAGGTTTCATTTTCAACAATTGCTCGTGTTTCAATCCAAGTGCCATCGGAAAAGAAACGAGCCACTTCTTTGGTTTCTTTCGTTTTTATATACGCAAAATACTGCTGATTTGTGAGCTCCCATTTACTAGCTTTAATATGCGGATAAGCCACGGCAAAGGCTTCTTTGAGAGCCTCTGGTAGTTCTTTCTCACTCACAATTTGGGTTTGGGCATAAAGCGCAAACCCAGGCGCTAATAAAACAAAAAGCAAAATAGCAATGTTTATTTTTTTCATATATACCTATTTTTCACACCGAGTGAAAGATTGCAAACTTTAATTTGGATAAGGCCTCTATTTTTCAATTTTCATTCTTAACGAAGAATTGTTTGTGAACGATCGGGTCCCGTAGAAACAATAGAGATTTTCTTTTTAGTTTTGTTTTCGATAAACTCCAAATACGTACGTAAAGCCTGAGGTAAACTTTCGTAAGAAGTTAAACCTTCAAGCGAAGTTTCCCAACCTGGCATATCAATATAGGAAAGATCGATATTCTCCATTTCGTCGGTAGAAGGAAATACATTCATTTTTTTGTCTCCTAACACATAGCCATCACACAAACGAATCCGTTCAAATGTATTCAACACATCCGATTTGGTTACAATAAGATCGGTAACTCCATCGAGCATAATCGCATAATAAAGGGCAGGTAAATCCAACCATCCACATCGACGAGGTCGACCCGTAGTAGAGCCAAATTCACGTCCTTCTTTACGTAATTTGTCGCCTTCTGCATCAAAAAGTTCCGTAGGAAAAGGGCCACTTCCCACACGAGTACAATAGGCTTTAAAAACGCCATATACTTTTCCAATATTAGAAGGAGCTACACCCAAGCCACTACAAACCCCCGCGGTAGTAGTATTGGAAGAGGTAACAAAAGGATAAGATCCAAAGTCCACATCTAATAAAGATCCTTGCGCACCTTCGGCTAATACTTTCAGTCCTTTTGCAAGGGCATCATTGATATAATATTCACTTTGAATAATTTCAAAATGACGCATTTCTTCAATTCCTGCCATCCATGCTTCTTCGTAGGCATCCACCGACATATTTTCAATTTGATGAGAAGCTAAATCGAAGTGCATATCCTTAAGCATTTGTATATGCTGAGCTCGCAATTTTTCGTATTTACTGATAAAATTAGGAGAAAGAATATCTTTGACACGCAAACCACAACGAGCTGCTTTGTCGGTATACGTAGGTCCGATTCCTTTGACCGTAGAACCAATTTTGGCAGCACCTTTGCTTTGTTCCATTGCCGCATCCAAAATACGATGTGTGGGGAGAATTAAATTTGCTTTATCGGAAATTTTCATGCGTTCACTAGGTTCTACACCTTTTTCACGAAGCAAAGAAATTTCTTTCATTAAAATATACGCATCGATTAAAACTCCATTGCCAATAAGATTTACTTTTTCTGGATGAAAAATACCTGAAGGGATGGTGTGTAATACATGTTTTGTACCATTAAATTCGAGGGTATGTCCAGCATTTGGACCTCCTTGAAAGCGAGCAATAATGTCGTATTTAGGAGTTAGTACATCCACAAATTTACCTTTCCCCTCATCGCCCCATTGGAGCCCTAAAATAACGTCAACTTTTGATTTTTCCATTGTAATTTATTTTTTACATTTTTATATTGAACGCATACTTAAATCTAGAGATTTGATATGATGGGTCAACGCACCCATCGAAATATAATCAACCCCTGTTTGCGCATACTGTTTAAGATTTTTAGCGGTAATTCCACCTGAAGCTTCGGTTTGACAACGTCCTTTAATTAAAGTTACTGCCTTTTGAACCTCCTCTGGTGAAAAATTGTCGAGCATAATTCGCTGCACATCACCTCGACGAAGTACTTGTTTTAGTTCTTCAAAGTTTCGCACCTCGATTTCGATAGCCAAATTTTTGTGTGTCGACTTCAAATACGCATTCGCTGCATCAATAGCTAAAGTTAATCCGCCTGCAAAATCGATGTGATTGTCTTTGATCATCATCATATCATATAGACCAAATCGATGATTTTGTCCTCCCCCTATGGCCACTGCCATTTTTTCAAATATACGATTGTTTGGAGTTGTTTTGCGCGTATCGAGCAATACGGCCTGCGTACCTTTAATTAAATTGACCATTTTGCGTGTTTGCGTTGCAATCCCACTCATCCGCTGCATATAATTAAGCATTAAACGCTCACCTAAAAGAAGAGAACGAGATTTTCCACTCAATTCTATAATTTTATCGCCTATTTTTATTTTTTGTCCGTCGGTATAAAAACTTTGGAATTGCACATTTTTGTCAATAATAGTAAAGATTTTTCTTGCAATCTCTATCCCTGCAATAATGCCATTTTCTTTTGCAAAAACAGCCGCTTTTGCTAGAGCTGTGTCGGGGATACAAGCTAGAGAGGTATGATCGCCGTCGCCTAAATCTTCCGCCACTGCAAGGGCAATATAAGCATCTATTATTTTAGTATTCTCTAAAGTAGCCATTTGATTATTTTTTGGCAGGTTTATACGCTGCATTGATAGCTTTGAGCACCTCGGCAGTTATATCCATGCTAGGTTCCGAATAAAGAACGCCACTCGTACGAGCTTTAGAAAAAATCATAGTGTAGTTTCCGTGATCTTTATTGTATTTTTCTATAAATTCAAAAATAGCATTTTGCACCTCTTCATTTTTTTGAGCTTTATACGCCATCAACTGTTCGCCATATTTAGATTCCAATTGAGCCAAACTTTGTTGTTTTTTGCCAAGATACTCTTCTTTTTTCTTTTGTTCGCTAAGGGTCATCGAGGCACCTACTTTCAAATAATTTTCATATTCTCTTTGAAAAGCTGTGATTTGATTTTTATAATCACTAGTCAATTTTTTTTCCGTAGCATCTAATTCTTTTTTTACATCTACCACCATAAGATAGTTTTCAAAAAGTGTATCTGTATCTACAAAAGCAATTGTATAGGCACCTGGAGCCGTAGCACCTTTAGGGTGAGTATCAGCTTTGTCGTTTTGCTTACAAGCCGCAAAGGTGAACAGTAGAGAAAAAATCAGACCTAATTTTAAAATGTTGGATTTCATTCGTATTATTTTATTTATTTATTATTCTATTTATTATCTTTAATTACCTTCTTTTGAGATAAATTTAATACGCATCAAACGAATTTCCTCTTCAGTAAATTCATTTTCGCCTAAAGCCACCAAAGCATCCTCTATGGAATCGGAGGTAGCCTCGTGAAAATACTCGTAAATATCTTCTTGATGATAAGGGTCGACCACTTCATCGATATAATAATCGATATTTATTTTAGTGCCTGAGGCCACAATACGTTCAATTTCGGTAAGTAGTTCTTCAAATTGCAAACTCTTAGCAAGGGCAATATCTTCTAAAGATATTTTGCGATCTATACTTTGAATAATATACACTTTGAGCCCCGATTTATTAATAACCGATTTGACAATATAATCTTGTGGACGTTCAATTTCATTATCTTCGACATAACGCTTGATAAGATCAATAAATGCCTGTCCATATTTTTGTGCTTTGCCTGCGCCCACACCTATAATATGGGTCATTTCCTCCATCGTAATAGGGTATTGAATTGTCATATCTTCTAAAGAAGAATCTTGAAATATAACAAAAGGAGGCAAATTTTCTTTTCGAGAAATATCTTTTAATAAATCCTTTAATAATAAAAATAAAATTTTATCGGTGGCCTCCCCTTTGCCTACCGAAAAATCGAACATCATCTCCTCTTCCTCTATGTCATAATTGTGATCTTTGGCCACTTTAATAACATGTGGTTGTTTGAGGTATCGTTTACCAAAATCGCTAAGATGTAAAACCCCATAGTTTTCCACATCTTTGACAAAGAGATTTTCGATCAAGCATTGACGAATCACAGAATTCCAATGTTTGGCATCTTTATCGGCTCCTTGCCCAAATTGAGGCAAAGTATGATGTGCACAAGCTTTGATGGGAGCCGTCATTTTGCCCATGATCACATTCACTATATGTGGAATGTTAAATTGTTCTTTGGTAGCAAGTACTGTTTCTATAATAAATTCAACATCTTCGGTCACATCCACTTTTTCTTTAGGGTGCACACAATTGTCACAATTGCCGCAATTGTCACGTGGATAATCTTCGCCAAAATAATGAAGCAAATTTTTACGCCTACACATGGAAGTTTCGGCATAACTAACGGTTTCTGCCATAAGTTGTTTGGCTATTTCCTGTTCTATAATTTGCTTATCTTTAAGGAATTTTTCAAGTTTGGCCATATCGTCTTCACTATAAAAGGCCAAACAAAGGCCTTCGCCTCCATCTCGACCAGCCCGTCCCGTTTCTTGATAATAGCCCTCTAAACTTTTAGGAATATCGTAATGAATTACAAAACGCACATCGGGTTTGTCGATACCCATTCCAAATGCAATGGTAGCCACAATCACATCCGTTTTTTCCATCAAAAAACTATCTTGATTTTCGCAACGAGTCTGTGCATCCAAACCCGCATGATAAGGCAAGGCTTTAATTCCATTAGCACATAGCATTTCTGCCATTTCTTCCACTTTCTTACGGCTCAAACAATAGACAATTCCCGATTTACCTGCATGCTGCTTAATAAATTTAACCACATCTTTGTCTACACTTTTAGTTTTGGGTCGCACTTCATAATATAAATTTTCTCTATTAAAAGAGGAAGTAAAACATTGGGCCTCTAACATTCCCAAGTTTTTTTGAATGTCTTTTTGCACTTTAGGTGTGGCTGTGGCCGTAAGAGCAAGCACGGGTACTTTTTTGCCTATGGCATTAATTATAGGTAGCAATCGACGATATTCGGGACGGAAATCATGCCCCCATTCCGAAATACAATGCGCTTCATCTATGGCATAGAGCGAAATATCGATTTGTTTGAAAAATTCTATATTTTCTTCTTTGGTAAGCGACTCGGGAGCTACATATAATAGTTTAGTACGACCACCCAATAAATCTTCACGAACTTGTTTAATTTCAATTTTTGAAAGTGAAGAATTTAAGTAATGAGCAATCCCCATCTCTGTGCCTAAACTTCGCACCGCATCCACTTGATTTTTCATTAATGCAATCAAGGGGGATATCACAATGGCCGTGCCAGGAAGTATCATAGCGGGTAATTGGTAACATAAGGATTTACCACCCCCCGTAGGCATAATAACAAACGCATTGTTTCCATCTAAAACATGCTTGATAATGGCTTCTTGATTACCCTTAAATTTGGAGAATCCAAATATCTTTTCTAACTGTTGATGCAAGTAAGTAGTATCTATCGACATACAATCTTAATTAAAAAATGGGTAAGTGGTAATAATTTGATGTAATTTTTGTACTTTTGTGGGTTCATTTTTTTCAATCATTTACCAAAGTTACGAAAATTTTAGACTTTTCAAAAATTTTATGGTAATATTGTTGAAAAGAAAAGAGAATAGTGACCTATTTAGACATTTAACATTTTAAAATAAACGGTGAATACAAAAAAAAACATAAAAGAAATTATTTGTCGAACCATCGAAAATGAAATGGAATCGGTGCGAGATTTACTCAATTTAGTAGATACCGATTTTGTGGAAGTGGTGAATGAAATTCTACATGCCAAAGGACGTGTAATTGTGACAGGAATTGGAAAAAGTGCAAATATAGGCACTAAAATTGTGTCCACACTTAACTCTACGGGAACCCCTGCTGTATTTATGCATGCGGCAGATGCTATTCATGGCGATTTGGGCATCATTCAAAAAAATGATATTGTAATTTGTATTTCTAAAAGTGGACAAACCCCCGAAATAAAAGTGTTGGTGCCTTTAATCAAAAATTTTGGCAATATATTAGTGGCAATGGTGGGTAATATGCAATCGTTTTTGGCTTTAGAGGCCAATTATCGTATCAATTGCACTGTGGCCAAAGAAGCTTGTCCAAATAATTTGGCACCCACCGCAAGCACCACCGCCCAATTGGTTATGGGGGATGCTTTAGCAGTGGCTCTATTGGAATGTAGAGGATTTTCGCAACAAGATTTTGCACGTTACCATCCAGGAGGATCCTTGGGGAAACAACTTTATTTGCGTGTACACGATTTGAGCATATTAAATGAAAAGCCTTGCGTGCAAAAAAAAGATAGTGTAAGCAAAGTAATTATTGAAATAAGTTCCAAACGTTTGGGGATGACAGCCGTTTTGGATGGCGATACATTGGTAGGAATTATTACCGATGGCGATTTACGCCGAATGTTACTTAAGGGGCGTTCTATCGAAAACACTTTGGCCTCAGATATTATGTCGGAAAATCCAAAATACATTCAAGAAAATGCTTTAGCCGTGGAGGCATTAGAACTTATGCGTAGCAACCACATTACACAAGCTATCGTGGTTGATGAAGAAAATACCTATTGCGGAGTTATTCATTTACACGATTTATTAAAAGAAGGAATTATCTAAAACATAAAAATATACATCATGATACTTAGAACCGAAAACATTGTAAAAAAATACAAAAACAGGACCGTTGTCAACAACGTAAGTATAGAAGTAAACCAAGGTGAAATTGTAGGGCTCTTGGGCCCCAATGGCGCAGGGAAAACCACTTCTTTTTACGTCATGGTAGGATTAATTAAACCGCTGGAAGGGAAAGTGTTTTTAGACAATAAAGAAATCACTAAAATGCCTATGTACAAACGAGCTCAATTAGGAATTGGGTATTTGGCACAAGAAGCTTCGGTGTTTCGCAGTTTAAGTGTAGAGGATAATATCACTGCCATCTTGGAATTTGTAGAAAAAGATAAAACAAAACGAAAAGAAAAATTGGAATCTCTCCTAGATGAATTTGGCTTGCAACTTATTCGCAAAACCAAAGGAATTTCGTTGTCGGGAGGCGAAAGACGTCGTACAGAAATAGCACGTGCTTTAGCAGCCAATCCAAAATTTATTTTATTGGACGAACCTTTTGCAGGCGTAGACCCTTTGGCAGTAGAGGATATTCAAAATATTGTTGTCAAATTGAAAACCAAAAATATTGGTGTTTTAATTACCGATCACAACGTACACGAAACCTTGAGTATTACCGATAGAACCTATTTATTGTTTGAAGGCTCTATTCTAAAAGCAGGGAGTGCACAAGAATTGGCCAATGACGAACAAGTCAGAAAAGTATATTTGGGAGAAAATTTTTCTCTAAACAGATAATACTTTAACATAAGCAGGTCACAAAGCAAGACCTGTGGCATAAAATTATTTACTCATGAAAAAACGCAAGGATTTTTTAGTTATCGGTACTGGAATTGCCGGTTTGAGCTACGCCCTAAGAGTGGCGGATCAAGGGAAAGTGTGTATTGTTTCTAAGTCTTCGGCCGAAGAAACGGCTACACAATATGCACAAGGAGGGATCGCGGCCGTGATGAACGCGTTGGATTCGTACGAGAAACATATTCAAGATACATTAATTGCAGGGGACGGATTGTGCAATGAAGAAGTAGTTCGCATCACCATTACCGAGTCGACTGAAAGAATTCGTGAATTGATAGGATGGGGTGCACAATTTGACAAAAACAAAAGCGGAGAATTTGATTTGGCAAGAGAAGGCGGACATTCTGAATTTAGAGTGTTGCACCACAAAGATCAAACAGGATTAGAAATTGAACGTATTTTATTAAAACAAGTAAAAGAACATCCCAATATTGAATTATTGGAAAATCATTTTGCCATTGATTTAATTACACAACACCATTTAGGCGTAGATGTCAATAGAAGGACACCCGATATTACTTGCTTAGGCGCTTATATATTGAATATGGGAACCAATACCATAGATACTTATCTTGCCAAAACCTGTATGTTGGCAACGGGTGGAAACGGCAATGTATATAACACAACAACTAATCCCCTAGTGGCCACAGGCGATGGCGTAGCTATGGTCTATCGTGCCAAGGGAAAAGTGGAAAATATGGAATTTATGCAATTTCATCCCACTTCTTTGTACAATCCCACCGAAAAGCCTTCTTTTTTAATTTCAGAAGCCGTACGTGGTGCAGGGGCTCTACTTTTGAATAAAAAAGAAATTCGTTTTATGGATAAATATGATGCCAAACGAATGGAATTAGCACCTAGAGATGTAGTGGCTCGCGCCATAGATACCGAACTTAAATTAAGTGGCGAAGATCATCTTTTTTTAGATGCCCGACATATTCCAAAAACACAACTTTTGGGTCATTTCCCCACTATTTATGCCAAATGTTTAAGTATCGGTATTGATATCAGCAAAGATTTATTACCCGTAGTACCCGCGGCACATTATAGTTGTGGCGGTATTTCGGTAGACACCCACGGACGTGCCAGCATCAAACACTTATATGCTTCTGGCGAATGTTCTTGCACGGGTTTGCATGGGGCCAATCGTTTGGCTTCAAATTCCCTACTAGAAGCGCTTGTGTTTTCACATAGGGCGGCATTAGATGCCTGTGCAAATATTAAAAATATTGAATTTTGCGAAGAAGTACCCGAATGGGATAGCGAAGGAATGATTTTGAATGAAGAGATGATTTTAATTACGCAAAGTTTAAAAGAAGTACAATCGATCATGTCAAATTATGTAGGCATTGTACGTTCAAATATTCGTTTACAAAGAGCCAAAACACGTTTGGAAATTATTTACAAAGAAACCGAAGAATTATATCAACGGTCGGTGCATTCGGTCAAACTCGCAGAACTTAGAAATTTAATTACCATAGGCTATTTAATTATAAAAATGTCGATGGAAAGAAAAGAAAATAGAGGTTTACATTATTCTTTAGATAATTTATAGCATTTTAACAAAAAACGATTAATTTATATGGATACAAATTTTCCACTACAAGCCATTTCGCCTATTGACGGACGTTATAGCAAACAAACAGAAATATTAAGTACGTATTTTTCCGAAGGTGCACTCATTAAATATAGAGTACGCGTAGAGATTGAATATTTTATTGCACTTTGTAATTTTGATATTGACGCATTGGCCGATTTTGACAAAAATCAATTTGAAAATTTACGTAAAATTTATTTGGATTTTACCCAAGAAGATGCCTTGACAGTGAAAAAAATTGAAAAGACAACCAACCATGATGTAAAAGCCGTAGAATATTTTATCAAAGGTAAATTTGAGGCTTTGGGTTTGGGAAAACACAAAGAATTTATTCACTTTGGATTGACCTCGCAAGACATCAATAATACGGCTCAACCCTTGATGTTGAAGGAAGCGATGGAAGAGGTAATTTATCCAGAGTTTCATAGCGTTTTATTGGCTTTAGAAACTAGAATTGAAGAATGGAAATCTATTCCCATGTTGGCCAAAACGCACGGACAACCTGCTTCTCCTACTATTTTAGGAAAAGAAATTGAAGTATTTGTAGAACGACTATACAAACAAATGTTTCAATTAAAATTAGTGGCCTATTCTGCCAAATTTGGAGGCGCTACGGGCAATTTTAATGCTCATTACGTGGCCTATCCTG
>JAVVPL010000002.1:44688-58814 GCA_036655775.1 Bacteroidales bacterium
AAAAAATTGGGTTTGTTTTGCAAATAATTTTGTGGAAGAAATTTTAGGCTTAGACCGTTCACAAACCACTACGCAAATTGAGCACTACGATAATTTAGCCGCTTTATTTGATGCCTTTAAGCGAATTAATACTATTTTATTAGATTTGAGTAAAGATATGTGGGCCTATATTTCGATGGAATATTTCAAACAAAAAATTAAAGAAGGCGAAGTGGGCTCTTCGGCTATGCCTCATAAAGTAAATCCTATTGACTTTGAAAATGCAGAGGGAAATTTGGGTTTAGCCAATGCGATTTTTACACATTTATCCGCCAAATTACCTATTTCTCGTTTACAAAGAGATCTTACCGATTCCACCGTATGTCGCAATATAGGAGTTCCTTTAGCTCACAGCTTGATAGCCTTTAAATCTTTAGAAAAAGGCTTAGGGAAATTGGTTTTAAATGAAGAGGCCATTGCTAGAGATTTAGAAAATAATTGGGCTGTAGTAGCCGAAGCTATTCAAACTATTTTACGAAGTCAAGGCTATCCCAACCCTTATGAAGCGCTTAAAAATTTAACTCGTCATAATACTAAAATTACCAAAGAAGACATTGCTGAATTTATTGATAATTTACAGCTAAGTCCAGAACTAAAAATTCGTTTACACAAAATCACACCTAGCAATTATACGGGAGTATTTGGTCTATAACCCATGATTAATAAAAATTAAAATATGTTTAAACACTCCTTCTTTTTTCGTTATTTATCACCCTATACGGGGGTATTGTTGATGAATGTGCTATTACGTACTTTATCCGCTTTATTCACCGTATTTCTGTTGTTGGGTATTGCGCCTTTGTTAAGTATTTTATTTAACACGCCCGAAACAACACCAGCAAAAGAGAGTGTAAGTTACGATGTAGAGAACAATCTACTTTCTTTTATGGAAGAATGGGTGTCGACCTCTATGCAAACCAATGGGGCATATACTACTTTAGCCTATGTAATTGCAGGCATTTTGATACTTTATTTTTTCAAAAATTTATTTTCGTATCTAGGCTTATATTTTTTCACTCCCATTCGGAATGGAGTGTTGGAATCTTTACGAAATGATTTGTATCGTCGTTTATTAATTTTGCCTATTTCTTTTTATAGTTTTCATCGGAAAGGGGATTTACTCTCCCGATTGAGCAACGATATTCAAGAAATCGACGAAAATATTTTAAAACAAATTCAGCAAGTACTAATCGACTTTCTTTTATTTATATTTATGCTTGGGGCTTTATTTTTTATTAGTCCTCCCCTAACTTTGGCCGTACTTATCATACTTCCTTTTGCAGGTTTATTGATAGGTAGTTTTTCACGTTCTTTGCGTAAAATATCACCTCAATTGCAAATATTAGTGGGGAGTTTGGGCGCTCAAACCGAAGAAAGTATTCAAGGATTAAAAACCATTAAAAGTTTTAATACTATTCCCTACTCCACTTTTACGTACCAAGCACTCAATGCAAAAATGACCAAACTACGTACCATCGTGTGTCGACGCACCGATTTGAGTTCGCCCCTTAGCGAATTTATAGGCACAATTAGCATTGTAGTACTTCTCATTTTAGGAGGATTTTTTATTTTACATAGTGCAGGGATAGCAAGTGCGAATATGAGTGCCAATTTTGGAGCCATTAAAGCTACGGCTTTTATTAGTTTTTTGGTTACGCTTACCCAAATTATCAATCCTGCAAAAAATTTAGCCACAGCCTATTATAGTCTTAAACGGGGAAAAGCCTCGGTAAGACGTGTAAAAGATATTTTGTATGCAGAAGAAAAAATTCTTGAAAAAGAAAATGCCTTACCCATTCAATCGTTTGAAGATAGTATTGAATTTAAAAATATGAGTTTTGGATATGCCAATACCTTAGAAAATGAAAAAGAGCCCAAAGAATTTTGTTATGTTTTAAAAAATATAAATTTACGTATCAAAAAAGGAAGTTTTATTGCCTTAGTGGGGGCTTCAGGTGCGGGGAAATCGAGTTTGGTCGATTTGATTCCTCGTTTTTACGATTGCAGCGAAGGTGAAGTTTTATTGGATGGACATTCGATCAAAGATTATAAAATTGAGGATATACGGGCCTTGTCGGCGGTAGTATCTCAAGACACTATTTTATTCAATGACAGTATTCTCAATAATATTAATTTAGGGATTACGGGAGTGAAACGAGACGACGTAATTCATGCGGCCACAGCCGCTTATGCGGATGATTTTATTATGGAAACCGACCATGGGTACGATAGCATGATCGGAGATGGAGGAACTAAACTTTCGGGAGGTCAGCGTCAAAGACTTAGCATTGCTCGTGCATTATTGAAAGATGCCCCTATTTTAATTTTAGATGAAGCCACTTCGGCATTAGATACCATTTCGGAAAAAATGGTACAAGATGCACTACAAAATTTAAGTAAAGATCGTACAATCATTGCTATTGCACATCGTTTATCAACAATCCGCAGTGCCGATGAAATTGTAGTTTTAGAAAAAGGCTGTATTGTGGAAAGAGGAACTCATGAGGAATTAGTAGCTAAACAAGGGGTATATTACAAATTATACGGGATGAGTTAGACAATTGGCTTACTTTTTATTTTTATTAAAATTAAGTTTATAATAAATTCCCATACTAAAATTAACAGGATACGAGTAGGTATTAAACATAAACCCATGTTTTTTATTGGCTAACAGACTCAAACCCAATTGCATTTGAAACTTTAAATGTGCCCCTCCTGCACGAAAAAACAAAATAGGCTCTAAGAGACCCGCAAGTTCATTGTATGTGTCTGGAATATGGGTATCGATATATTGACTTGCTAAAAGCCCCAATTTAACTCCAACGCCATATTCTATATGCCCTTTCGAATTGCTTACTCGTCCATAATTATATTGCACAAAAGGAAGATGATAGTTTCCTGAAAAATCGGAAGGAACAAAAAGGTAAATCTCATCATACGTTTTCCCATATCCATATCCATATCCTGCATAAATTTCCATACGTCCTTTTTCCGAAAGTTTGCGATAATACCCCAAGGCAAGTTGACCATAATACCTATTTGCTCCATAGGTACCATGAATCTGTCCACCAAAATGATTGGTAAATGCATACGCAATATTTGCACTTACCGCTAAATCGGGAGTAATTCCTGCATCCACACTAAAATCGCCTTTGTCACTTAATAGAGGGATACTGACCGCTTGAGGCTGATAGACAGCGCATGAAGAAAATAAACTTGTAGCTAAAAAACATATAGTTACTAATATAACTAAATTTTTAATTTTTTTCATTGTAGTATTATTTATTTTTCAATTGTGCTTTTTTGAATCTTCTTTCCCTTTCAAAATGATCATCAAAATAAATTTTATAGGATATCATAGGAATAATAGGGAAAAAACTTATTTGATATAAAGAAATAGGCCTAAACTTATCTTGAGAAGTTGCTGGATTATAAAGTCCTCCTCCTGTATTTCCAGGTTCATTATAGTAGTAGTAATACGGATTATGCCTATTGTAAACATTGTAAATAGAAATACTCCAACAAGCTCGTCGCCCACGTTTGGTAATATAATTATATTGAGCTCCTATATCCAATCGATGATAATCGCGCATACGAGCACTGTTTTGTTCTCCATAAATCAAAGCGAGATATTCTGGATAAAAATAGGCTATCAATTTTAATCCAGAAGGATCTGACGGATCTTGGTTTGGATCATCATTTGCAACAATTTTTATATTCGAGCCTATATTTGTTGAGGGCACTAACTGTGATCCTATCGCAGGTGTATACGGTAAACCTGTTTGATAAATCCAAGTTAAAGAAACCGACCATTTTTGTGTAATTTGCCAATTTACACCTAAGGTAAATGTATGAGGTCGATCATAATCGTATACATAGGAATGACCTTGATTTATATCAGCAAATTGACGAAAAGAACGCGCATACGTATACGAAGTAAAACCCGTCCACTTCCCTATATTTTTTCGCAATAAAAACTCTATGCCGTATGCCGTTCCTATCCCATTAATTGCTATTTTTTGTTTCCAAAAAGCATCTCCAGAAATAGTCGTATAGCCATTTTTCATGGTAGAAAGTCCACTAAAATCTTTATAATATAATTCTAATCCAACTTCAAACATTTGCTTATGAAAAAAACCTTTCCATCCTAAATTATATTGATTTGAATACGAAGTTGGAATATCCTTATCGGAAAATATCCATATTTCACTATTATTAATACTGCCAGGCACAAAAAGGAGTTGGGTATTTTGACTAATTCGCATATATCCCAAATTTAATATCTGATCTTTTGTTATTTTGAAATCTATACTAGCTCTCGGTTCTGGAGAAAATTTAAAATATTTTTTTATCAAATACGTATTTAAGCGAAGTCCTACATGCAAATCGATATATCTTCCTATACAAAAATCATTGTCCCAATATAGAGCTAGATCTAATGAGTTTTGAGGATCTACATAATGTGTTTTTTTTGAATTTTTATATTCGATTCGCTCATTAGGTTTATTTAAAAACCAAGATGCTTGCAGTCCAAATTCTAAATTCCACCAAGATGAAAAACTATATTTTGCACTCGAACGTAAAGATAAATCTTGTATACTTGAAAGATAAATATTTTTTTTATCTTTTTCTATATCTGAATTTAAAGATTTGACCGTATTTAAATCTTTTAAACGATAACGTGTATAAGATAGACTATTTTCAATGTGCCATTGTTTGGAAAGCGTTCGTCGCCAATGTGCCGAAGTTAATACATTGCCCCATATATGTCCTATTTGATTTTTGCTACTTCCCTCTGGATTGACAGTCTGAGTCCAATGATTCAAATAATCATCTCCTTCGTATATATTCAAATGAAAGCTATTTTTTGCATCTGGGAACCATGAAAATTTAGCATTCACATCATGAAAACCATAAAACATAATAAAATTATTTTCTGGTACTATAGCTCCTAACATGGCCATAAAAGGATCAATCATTGATTTTCTTCCCGTTAATATAAAACTGGATTTTTGACTCATGGGACCTTCTACACTAAAAGAAAAATCGCTAATACCAATACTCAAATTGCCTTTGATACCCGACCTATCGCCTTGCTTTTGCGTAATATTCATTACCGATGAAAGTTTTCCTCCAAAACGTGAGGGAAAATTGCTTTTATATACTTCGAGCCCATTGATCATATCAGGATTGAACACAGAAAAAAAACCACCTAAATGATTGACATAAATCAGCGGAATATTATCTAATAAATATTGGTTTTCGCCTGGACTCCCCCCACGAACCATAATAATACTTGACCCTTCTCCCTGCGTTTGAAAACCAGGCATAAACTGCAAGGCTTTCATAATATCTGGTTTTCCTGTAATGGATGGAATCATATTTAATTGTTGAGAAGAAAGAGAAATTACATTAAATTTAGGCCGAGCCGAAGCAAATACCTCTGCTTCAGGCAATTCTATTCCTTTGCTTTGAAGTTGAATATATAAAAGGGTATCAGAAGTAAGATTAAGATGTATATCTTGACTTGCATAACCAAGATAAGTAACTCGTAAATGTACAGAAGGCGATTTACTTACCCACGAAAAATAACCATTTGCATCAGTTACGGTACCACCTTGCGTTTTCATATCGTAAAGAGTAGCTCCGATAAGACTTTCTTTACTTTGTCCACTATGCACAAAACCCGACACTCGTTGTGAAAACAAAATGGAAGTGGAACATACTAAAAAAAACAATACTAATAATAAATGTTTCATGCGTAAATAATTTTAGTATTGAATATAAATAGGGCCCGCTTGAGAAAGCGAAAATGCAGCAACAATACCGTATCCATTTTTTACATTAGAATATATTTGAGACGGATTTCCATGCGATCCTATACCCGAAGAAAAACGTCCTTGTTCATAAAGATATATACTTTTACGATATAAATAATATTCGTAACTCAGTGAGCGTAAATTAACAAAGAGCCTTAAATTTCCAACAATTTCACCCGTAGATGAATTATACCCCATATCAGGATAAAAATTTAAATGCATTGTATAAATTGAATCCTGAATATGTTCGCTACTAAAAACAGCTAAAGGCAAACCTTCTTGTAATAAAACAGGATCCGTAATCACAGCCAATTGTTTTAAATCACCCAAAAATTCAATTTGATATCTATCTTTTGGTAATATTGGAGCCTCATTACGTGTGAATCGGTACAAAAGGATTTCATAATATTTTTTCGCCCCACGAACCACAGGAAAACTAATATCTATGGAACTATACAAACGCCCATCTGTATCATAGCCTGCATAAGCCTTTGTGCTTACATTAAGAATGGGGGTAGCCACAGGCATTTCTGTACTAGCGGACAAATTTCGTTCTTCCCCATTTTGAGTCCGAATATGGGCTTTGCAGGTATATTGGTGTCCTGGAATTGGTTTATAGGGAGAAATATACGTACGATTGGTATCGTAATCAAATTTATATTGAGTTTTAAAAACACCATCTTCAAATAATTCAACTTGTAAGCCTGAATAGACAAGAGGCTTTTCGTCAAGATGTCGAGTCCCAAATACCGTTGCAGAATTAGCTCTTCCATCATTTACCAAAATACAATTTAAGCCCAAAGAACGCGGAGCCATTTCCATTTCATTTTTTATTTCATCTCTACAAGAATAAAACAGCAAAGAAAAAATACAGCAAAATATAATAGAACGAAATTGCATAAGAACTATGAATGACAGTTTAATTAATGCCCCCATATAACACCTCCAATGGTTTTGCACTCTTATCAAGATGAAGGATAAAATCGTTGGCTGGATTATAAGACGTTCGAGTGTATTCATGATTCAAATATGACAAATTATTTATTTCATGCCAAATAATAAACTATAATCAATCTACAATTTACACCTAAACTATAATTGACCAATTTCTATATAAAATACAATGTTTTTTATACCATTTTTATTTCAACAAACTCAAGAATATTATCCAAAGGTATAAGAATTTTTTATTAAAAACAAAGTTTTATTGTTTTATTGTTTTATTGTTTTATTGTTTTATTGTTTTATTGTTTTATTTTTACATATTTCTCCTATATTTCGGATTAATATTTCTTAACTATTTATCATAAATACAGATAGTTTAATCAAATACACAACTTTTTATTTTTACATTTTCTTGCATTTGATAATTCTCATTATTTTCAATCCCGTCCATCACTTCTTGAAAGTTTTTTTTAAGTTTAAATTGAAAGTTTTACAAATTTCATTTATCCTTATTTTTATTCAACAATTACGTTGAGCAGAAGCAGAGCCAAAACGTAGTTTTGAACTCATGTTCGTTTCATAGCCTTTTATTTACAAGGTTTCATTATTGTTTTAAGATCTCAGTAAAAAAGAATCCTATAATTTTTTTAGATGGGTTGAATATATAATTTTCGACAATTTTATTTCCACCATCCACAAAAAAATCAAAAAAATCAAAAAAAATCACAATATATTGCGAATATAAATAAATCACACTATCTTTGTACAAGCACACGAATGGTATAACAGTAAAGATAGGGATTTGATTTTGAATCTAACCAATTAGTAAATTTTACAAAAAAAATATTTACAAATGCAAAAAATCATACATTTTATTTTAGGAATAGGCTTACTTAGCTCGATGATAGCCTGCACTTCTACTAAACAAGAAAAATCTATTGAACGTATTCCTATTCGTACTGAAAATGGATACCAATATATCAACACCAAAGGGGATATTGTTATTGATTCACAGTTTGCGGAAGCCACTCTTTTTCATGATGGATTAGCGCTAGTCAAAACCACCAAGGCAGTACAAAATTGGGGTTATATTGATATCAATGGCAATTTTATCATAGAAGCTAAATATGAACAAGCCACCCTATTTAGCGAAGGCTTTGCTTGGGTTGTAGCCGACAATCAAGCGCCTAGTGTAATCAATAGAAAAGGAAACCTTTTATTTACATTGAAAGAAGCGCAAAGAGTTCGTAGTTTTTCACAAGGATTAGCACCTGTTCAAATTGCGGATTCTCTAAATTTAGTTTGGGGATATGTGAATACCAAAGGCAAATTAAGCATTCCTCCTCAATTTGATGCGGCTTATCCATTTCATGATGGTATTGCATTAATACGCATGGGGGATAAATTCGGATTTATCAATCTCAAAGGTGAAATTATTGTAAAACCTCAATATGCCGACTCTCAATTGACCACTTACTGTCAACAAACTCGCCTTCGTATCATTGAACCCTATACTGAAGTACAAACCGATTATTTTGATGTAAAAGAAATTGTGGAAGTATTGCGTTCGGTGGTTGTGAAAGCTACCAAAAATCATATTTTCGATGCAACTTTTGGGGACATCGTTCAATATTATGGATTAAATGAAGAAGTTTTTAATAAATTTAATGAGAATAATCGAATTGCCAATGTTTCTATTTCTGAAATTTTGGGGTATGATATTTATATAGAAGGACAAGCTTGGAAAAAATCAGGAAATGACACCTACCAATTTCTTCCCAATGCCAAAATAAAATCTTTTTCCATGTATATCCAACTTAGTAAAGGAGGAGAAGGAAAAGCCGAGCAAATTTTCAAAACTTGTAAAACTGCTTTTGGTGGATATACTTTAGATCCCAATGAATCGACCGATCTTAACTATGTTTTTAAAAATAAAGAACAAAAAATTTCTGTATGGGGCGTTTATGGAGCTTCGGCTTTAGTAATAAAAATTGAACCCATACCATAAGCCAGATATGCCATGACAAGGGCGGGGATACGATGTAAAATACATCCATTTCTGTCTATATCGCTTTATACCACGGAGCGATAGTTGACCAATAAAATAGACCCTAATACTGATTTTATATTGATACAAACTTTATCCCCGTCCCATTGTCAAATTATATATAGCATTCTGATTTATGAAATTATTTAAAGGCTATTTTTTAGCCCTCTTATCTTCTGCAACTTTTGGTTTGTTGCCTCTATTTACTTTACCCATATTACAAAGTGGAGATTTGAGCGAATCTTCTATTTTGTTTTATCGTTTTTTCTTTGGCGCCATCGCTATGGCAATATTGTGTATTATTTTAAAAAAAGATTTACGTATTAAATTAAAAGATATAGCCACACTTATGGCTTTGGGAGCTTTGTATTCTCTCACTGCTATGGGATTAATTTTTTCTTATCGTTTTATGGATAGTGGCGTATGTACTACTATTCATTTTTTGTATCCCGTGGTGGTTTGTTTGTTGATGGTTTCTTTTTTTAAAGAACGCTCGTCGATACAACTGTACATTGCAATTGCTCTATCCTTTTTGGGAGTTGCCCTATTAAGTTGGAATGGAGGCAGCACCATTAGCTGGATAGGCGTAGGTTGTGTGACCATAACGGTACTCACCTACTCCACCTATATTGTGAGTTTGAACAAACTTAAACTCAATCATATTCATCCTTTTCCTTTAACTTTTTATGTGCTTTTATCTGGCAGTTTGATGTTTTTACTTTATGCACAATTTACCTCAGGAGGCATTGAAGCCATTAATCAATCTTCTACATTATGGAATCTGGCAGGCGTAGTTCTTTTAGCCACTATTGTGTCGAATATTTGCTTGGTGTTTGCGGTACAAACCGTGGGCTCGACCATCACTTCTATTTTGGGATCCATGGAACCTACGGTAGCCCTTATTGTGGGCGCACTTTATTTTCATGAAATACTCACTGTATGGACGTTTATAGGCTTTGTACTTATTATTGTTTCCGTAGTATTGGTGGTTTGGAAAAACAAAAAGAAAGAAGAAAAATTATAATTTTGTTGGTATTCGATTTTTTGGTATTTTTGTAAAATTAATGGAAACCCTTTCTTTTAGTTATAAATAAGGTGTGAACGCCCCAAATCAAATCGACTATCATGCTCAATAAAATTTTCCGAATTATTGTAAGTATACCCCTCTTACCCCTTTATGCCTTGGTAACATGGATACGGAATTGTTTATTTGATAAAGGAATTTTCAAAAGCACTTCTTTTTCCATTCCCGTAATTTCAATAGGCAATTTAAATACAGGAGGCACAGGCAAAACTCCCCATATAGAATATTTTGTTCGAATGTTACAAGATGCAGGCTACGAGGTAGGCATTGTGAGTAGAGGCTATGGTCGCAAAACTTATCGTCCCATATTGGCCAATAGCGAGCATAAAGCCCAGGATATAGGAGATGAACCTCGTCAATATATTCACAAATTTCCCAATATAGGCGTGATGGTTGATGCCCGTAGAGTACGAGGCATTCAACTATTACTTACGTTTCGACCTCAAACACAAATTATTTTGTTGGATGATGCGTTTCAACATCGTTATGTGAAACCTAGTTTTTCGGTTTTACTGACGAATTATAGCAAACCGTATTGCAGTGATCAGTTACTCCCCCTAGGCAATTTACGTGAATGTAGATCGGGAGCCAAACGTGCCAATTCAATTATAGTAAGCAAATGTCCTGAGTCTCTCAATACCGAAGATCAGATAAAGATGATACACAACATAAAACCACTGCATACCCAATCGCTTTTTTTCTCAAAGATACACTATGGAAAAGTGATATGGCAAACGCTGGGTTTAAACAATTTGGAATTGAATGCGAATGAAGTAAAGGCGGATCAAACTTGTGTACTCTTTGCGGGCATTGCCCATCCTGAACCTTTATGCTCGTATCTACAAAGTCTGTACAAAAAAGTGATTCCTCGCTATTACGAAGATCATCATGTATACACAAGTGCAGAACTTTTACAATTCGTCAAAGAAGCTAGTAAATATAAAAATTCCGTTGTAATCTGTACTGAAAAAGATTTTATGCGTTTAGACAATTGGGATATTTTAAAAGAATATACATCGATTCCATTTGGGTATCTACCCATAGAAGTTCAAGTTACAGACCCTAAATTTTCGGATTATCTTTTACAAAAAATAGCAATATGATTTACGAACGCACTACTGAAATTACAGCTTTTATCAAAGCTAAAACGAACAATTTCGCTCCAGAAATTGGTATTATTCTAGGCACAGGCTTAGGAAATATCGTTCATGAACTTCAAATACTTTATCAAATTAATTATGCAGATATTCCTCATTTTCCAATCTCCACTGTAAAAGGACATGAGGGAAAATTGTTGTTTGCACAGAATGAACAAGGAAAAAAAATCGTTATTATGCAGGGGCGTTTCCATGCTTACGAAGGCTACACTATGCAAGAGGTAACCCTGCCCATTTATGTAATGAAATTTTTGGGGGTCAAAACGCTCCTAGTTTCTAATGCTGCTGGGGGGATGAACCCTAACTTTCAGATAGGTGATATTATGCTAATTACCGATCATATCAATTTGATGGCTTTCAACCCCTTGATACTTCCCAATGACGAACGTTTGGGCACTCGTTTTCCAAGTATGCACCAAGCATATAATAAAAATTTGCTAACTAAAGCCGAAGAGGTGGCTCAACAAATGGGTATTCGCATCGTGCATGGGGTGTATGCCGCTTTGATAGGACCTTGTTATGAAACGCCTGCAGAATATCGCTATTTACGTATTATTGGAGCCGATGCCGTGGGGATGTCGACCGTTCCAGAGGTAATTATTGCCAATTATTTAGAAATGAAAGTGCTGGGCATTTCGGTAATTTCCGATCTAGGTGGAGGGGCCGAAACGCAAGCTATTTCACACGAAGAAGTGCTCAAAGCGGTGGATAAAGCCGTGCCCTATTTAGTGAATTTGGTTAAAGGAGTTATAGAACAGATTTAAATTGATCAGAATGGAAAAAACACGCAACGAAGATTTAGGGCGACTTAGTATAGAAGAATTTAAACAAGCAGAAAAATTACCTTTTTGTGTTGTATTGGACGATATTAGAAGTTTACACAATATAGGATCGGTGTTTCGTACGGCAGATGCCTTTAGAGTGGAACATCTTTATTTATGTGGTATTACGGCTCGCCCCCCCCATAGAGAAATTCAGAAAACAGCCTTAGGAGCCACTGAATCCATTGATTGGAGCTATTTTCCTAGCTGTTCCGACTGCATTCTCAATTTGAAGCAAAAAGGCTATTTAATTTGCGCTTTGGAGCAAGCTCTCGAGAGTATATCCCTTTCGGAGTTTCAGCCGCCCAAAGGAGCTAAAATTGCCCTTATTTTGGGCAACGAAGTAGAGGGGGTCAACACAGAAGTAATGAACCTTTGCGATTATGCCTTAGAAATTCCCCAATATGGCACGAAACATTCTTTGAATGTTTCGGTCAGTGGCGGAATTGGAATATGGGAAATATGGAAAAAAATAAATACAAATTTTAATTAGATGCGTATTCTTTGGTTATTGTGTATTTTGCTAAGTTTGAGTTCTTCTATTTGGGCACAAACAAATTGGAGATTGCCATCGTATACACCTTGCTCACAAACTAAAAGTGACAGTTTAGAACTTGTATATGGAGGCAATACCAAAGTGTTTTTGGCGCCTTTCAAACAAGCTAGTTTGTTGGCTTTGGCACATTATCCAACACTCAAAAACACAAAAATTATATTTCGCTATGGAAATGGAAAAACAAGTTTGACTTGCCGTCCAAAGCTATCTACACTCCACAAAAAACAACGCACATATTACATTCGTATCAATCGAAAAAAATTCGCAGATTCTTCTTTTTTGCGGGTGCCTTTCAATGCACAAGTGGGCGTGATTGGACACGAATTGGCGCATATTGTGGATTATGAAAATTTGCGGTCTAAAGATATTATCCATATAGGCCTACGCTATGGAAATAAAAATTTTAAAAAGGAATACGAACGTCGCATAGATTCTCTCACCATTACGCATGGATTGGGTCCACAGCTATATGATTGGGCACAATATATCCTCTCTGATTGTACGCATTGTTCAAAAAAATACAAAAAATACAAGCAAACGTTTTATATGCAACCACAGGAAATAAAACAACAGAGTAATTTATGAAGCTAAAATCTTTTTCAAGGTGTTTACAAAAGCTAAAACCTCTTCTTCAGTAGTATCCCACGAACACATCCATCGAACTTCATCTTGCATTTCATCCCAAATATAGAAAAAATATTCTGTTTGCAATTGCGCAATACAAGCTTTGGGAAGTTTGGCAAATACGGCATTTACTTGGGGGGTATTCGTAATTTGTACTTGGGGAATTTTGGCAAGCTCTTGCGCCAAAAGATGTGCCATCGCATTGGCATGTGAGGCGGTTTTACGCCATTGTTCATCTTGGAGAAGCGCCAGGAATTGCGCAGAGATAAAACGCATTTTCGAGGCCAATTGCATGGCTTGTTTACGCTTGTATTTAAAATTTTGAGCTAAGGTTTCATCTCGAAAAACAATAGCCTCGCCATACATCATAGCGTTTTTGGTTCCACCAAACGAAAGAATATCGGCACCACAATCAAAAGAAGTTTGGTACAAACTACATCCTAGTGCAGCTGCCGCATTGGCCAAACGAGCACCATCAATATGAAGATACATATTATGTTGATGTGCAAAATCGGCTATTTCCTTTATTTCTTGCAAACTGTATAGGGTGCCTAATTCGGTACTTTGTGTAATAGAAATCAATTTAGGTTGTACATGATGTTCAAAATCGAAATAGTGCATATACGGTGCGGCAAGTGCAGGACGGAATTTGCCATCGGGAGAAGTAACTGTAAGTAATTTACTCGCTGTATAACGTTCGGGAGCTCCACATTCATCAATATTGATATGTGCAGTGGTGCAACAAATCACTGCTTCATAAGGTTGCAAAAGCGACTGTATCGAAAGCACATTGGCCGCAGTGCCTATAAATGTGAAAAAAGATTGGGTTTGAGCCCCGAAAACTTCTTTGAATTTAGCTTGTGCTTTTTGAGTCCAAGGATCTTCTCCATAAGCAATGGCATGCTCTTGATTGGCCTGTACAAGGGCTTGAAGGATTTTGGGATGCACGCCTGAATGATTGTCGCTACCGAAACTTTTCATACGAAAATAATTTTTAATAAATAGGACGTATGTATCTCCATGAGAACTGCTCG
>JAVVPL010000002.1:58914-76941 GCA_036655775.1 Bacteroidales bacterium
TCAATCTCTTGGACAAGCTACTGAGCTCATGTTCGTTTCATACGAAAATAATTTTAATAAATAGGACGTATGTATCTCCATGAGAACTGCTCGTCAATCTCTTGGACAAGCTACTGAGCTCATGTTCGTTTCATACGAAAATAATTTTTAATAAATAGGGCGTATGTATCTCCATGAGAACTGCTTGTCAATCTCTTGGACAAGCTACTGAGCTCATGTTCGTCTCATACGAAAATAATTTTAATATGCAAAAGTACGTATTTTATAGAGAAAATGATAAAAAAAGGTTTTGAAATTCTCCTTGTATTTGTCAATTAATTATATTACCTTTGCAGACCTAAACCAGTTCATACGAAAATATAAACATATATTGCGGGGTAGAGCAGAGGCAGCTCGTCGGGCTCATAACCCGGAGGTCGTAGGTTCGAATCCTGCCCCCGCTACTAGGAGAAAGGCTTGTAAACTCGGTTTACGAGCCTTTTCTCATTTTTAGGAGAGTCGTAGGTTCATCCAATTTTGAAAAAGATTTGCATAATAAATGCAGATTGAAAACTGAGTGCTACGCACGCTTATTGAAAACACCATAGAAGAAAAAAATTAAATGAGAAACATAGTCGCTATTGTAGGCCGCCCCAATGTAGGAAAATCAACCCTATTTAATCGTCTCACCGAAAGTAGAGATGCCATTGTAGATGAAATTAGTGGGATTACACGAGATCGCAATTACGGAACAAGTGATTGGAACGGCAAAGAATTTTCAGTTATAGATACAGGCGGATATTTGATGGATGATGAAGATTCTTTCAATGAAGAAATTCGCAAACAAGTAGAATTGGCCATTGATGAGGCGGATGTAATTATTTTTATGGTTGATGTCAAAGATGGAATTACCGCCATGGATGAAGATGTGGCCACACTGCTACGTCCTTGCACAAAAAATGTGTTGGTGGTTGCCAACAAGGTAGACAATTCCGACCGCGTGTATGATGCCGCCGAATTTTATAGCTTAGGCTTGGGAGAGGTGTATATGATTTCATCGGTGAGCGGAGGGGGTACTGGCGATTTGCTAGATGCCGTGGTAAAGGATATGGAATTACCCATAGAAAACGATTCGGCCGATCTACCTCGAATTACCGTTATTGGACGTCCCAATGTAGGGAAATCGTCGATTATCAATGCTTTCATGGGACAAGATCGACATATTGTAACGCCTATTGCAGGTACTACACGCGATTCGATTTATACTCGTTATAATTTATTCGGATTCGATTTTTATTTGGTCGATACTGCAGGGATTCGTAAAAAAGGAAAAGTATACGAAAATATTGAATTTTATTCAGTGATGCGCTCTATTCGTGCCATTGAAAATAGTGATGTTTGTATTTTGATGTTGGATGCTACCGCAGGCATTGAAGCGCAAGACTTAAATTTATTTAGCTTATGTCATCGCAACAATAAAGGCATTGTGGTCGTGGTCAACAAATGGGATTTATTGGATAAGGATACGAGTACGATGAAGGAGTATGAAGAGAATTTACGACAACGCTTACAACCGATCAATGATGTGCCGATTATATTTACTTCGGTCATCAACAAACAACGTATTTTTAAAGTGATGGAAGAGGCAAAACACGTACACGATAATCGTTCGCGTCATATCTCTACCTCGGAATTGAACAAAACTCTTTTACCCATTGTTAAGGATACCAATCCCCCTCCTATTTATAAAGGAAAATTGATTAAAATAAAATATATTACGCAATTACCAACCGCGTATCCTTCTTTTGTTTTTTTCTGTAATTTGCCCCAATATATCAAAGATCCTTACAAACGATTTGTAGAAAATAAAATGCGCTCTCTTTACGATTATCAAGGCGTTCCATTGAAATTATATTTTCGAGAAAAATAAAATATTTTCGAGAAAATAAAAATTGGGAAACTAGCAAATAAGCTCTCTTTTTATTTGAAACTATCCCAGCCTTGTGCAGTCAAAGGAATAAGTTCGCCATGTTCTGGAATTAAATTGGCTCCAGCACCAGCGTCGGTGATATGTCCAATAATCTGAATTTCGCTAATTTCTTTTAGTTTTTCGTGTTCGGCAAGTGGAACAGTAAATAGCACTTCATAATCTTCGCCCCCACTAAGAGCCGCAAGCGTGGGCAAAATATTAAAAATTTCCAATGCTTTACAGGTTTCGGCATCTATAGGAATTTTGGTTTCATAAATTTGACAACCCACTTGAGAATCTTTGCAAATATGTAATATTTCCGAAGCCAATCCATCGGAAATATCAATCATTGCATTGGGTTTAATACCTTTTTCTTTGAGTAATTTTACAATATCCGTGCGTGGTTCGGGTTTGAGTTGGCGTTCCAAAATATATTGAAAATCTTTGAAATCGGGTTGCATTTGCGGATTGGCAAGAAAGGTTTGTTTTTCGCGTTCCAACAAAAGTAAACCTGCATAAGCAGCACCTAAATCGCCAGAAACACACACCAAATCGTTTTCTTTGGCTCCGCTACGATAGCAAACCTCTTCTTTGGGTGCTTGCCCTAAAACGGTGATAGAAATCAGTAAACCCGATTGACTTGAAGTAGTGTCTCCACCAATGAGATCGACCCCATAGCGTTCACAACATAACTGCATTCCACTATATAATTCTTCCATCGACTCTACTGAAAATCGATTTGAAATGGCAAGACCAACTAAAATTTGACGTGGTGTTCCATTCATGGCCACCACATCACTCAAATTGACGGCAACGGCTTTATAACCCAAATGTTTTAACGGACAGTAGGTAAGATCAAAATGTACATTTTCAACTAATAAATCTTTGGAAATTAACTGAACTTGCCCTTCTGGTACTTCGATCACAGCTGCATCATCGCCTACTCCTTGTATACATTCAGCATTTTTGAGTGGAAAATTTTGAGTCAGATGGTCGATAAGTTTGAATTCGCCCAAAGAGCTAATTTCTGTTCGATTCGGAATAGTTTCAATCATGATTGTATTTGATTTGGAATTAAAGATACAAAAGTACAAAAAATTTAGAGATTGAAGGGGTTGCAGAATAAAGGAAATTAAAATATTGCAAAAGAAATTAAAATATTACAACAGCAAATCAAAATACTGCAAAAAGGAATTGAAATATTGCTGCCTCGTATGATTTTTTTTTGTACTTTTGCAATACTATGCGCATAGATAAATATCTTTGGTCAATCCGAATTTTTAAAACCCGTACACAAGCTGGAGAGGCTTGTAGAACAGGGCATGTCCGTATTGGAGAGGATGTGGTAAAGGCATCTCGCGAAATCAAAATTGGGGATAAAGTCAAAATACACACAAACGGCCTTACTAAAACTATAGAAATTTTGGCGGAAATAAAAACACGTGTAGGTTCTGCAGAGGTTTCAAAATTTGCTTTAGATTTAACGCCTCCCGAAGAAATTGAGGCAGCACAACTTCGACGAAATCCAACTTTTGAAAAACGCTTACGCGGTTTGGGTCGACCCACCAAAAAAGATAGACGAGAAATTGACGCATTTAAAATATAAATTTGTACCTTTGCACACTAAATTCAGTCTTACATGCAATCTCTCTATTTCGTTACTCACAATCAGCACAAAGCCGAAGAAATAGCCGCTATCCTTTGTGATTCTCCAGAAAATATCGCTCACGCAAACTTTCAAATTTTATCTATGGCCGATCTGAATTTTTCGGAGGATATTCCCGAAACAGCCTCTACACTAGAAGGAAATGCGCTATTGAAAGCACAATATGTACATGCTCGCTATGCTGTAAATTGCTTTGCCGATGATACAGGATTGGAAGTAGAAGCTTTAGATGGAGCTCCAGGGGTTTATTCGGCACGATATGCAGGTGAAAATGCCGATTTTGAAAAAAATATTGACAAACTTTTAGAGGCACTTAAAAATGAAGACAATCGGAAGGCAAAATTTCGTACGGTCATTGCGCTTATTTTAAATCATCCTACGCATTTGGCAAATAAACAGGGGGAAATACCTCTGGATAATGCCCCAAAAATTTATTATTTTGAAGGTTGCGTAGAGGGAGAAATTTTAAGGGTTCGACAAGGAAAAGAAGGCTTTGGCTATGATGCTGTATTTCGCCCCCTAGGCTACACACAAAGTTTTGCCGAACTTTCGATGCAAGAAAAAAATAAAATTAGTCATCGAGGCAAAGCGGTCGCACAATTGCGTGATTTTTTATATACTCCAACGACCCATGGACACTAGCAAAAATCCTCACGAACTAGAAACACAAAAAGTAAGTAAACTTCTTTGGAAATATGCGGTACCCGCAGTTTTGGGAACACTTTCCATGTCGTTGTACAATATTGTGGATCGTATTTTTATTGGTCAAGGCGTGGGGGCATACGCCATTTCTGGCTTAGCACTTACTTTTCCTATTGTAACTATTATTCAGGCTTTCGGAACCCTTGTGGGAGTAGGAGCTTCGGCACGTATATCCATTGTTTTAGGAATGAAAGATAAGGCATGGGCCGAAAAAATATTGGGAAATAGTTTGGTTTTAACCCTCTTTTTTTGGTCATTACTTACTATTTTCGGACTTCTTTATTTGGATCCCATTTTACTTGCTTTTGGAGGTAGCGAAGAAACGCTTCCTTATGCACGTGAGTATTTACGCATTCTTATTCCTGCAAGTATTTTCAATAATTTCTGCTTTAGTTTTTCTAATATCATTCGGGCTTCGGGCTCGCCTTACAATTCGATGAAGGTGATTTTGATCGGGGTGGTATTAAATGTTATTTTAGATCCCATTTTTATTTTTGGTTTCGATATGGGAATACAAGGAGCCGCCTATGCAACCCTTATATCTATGAGTGTGGGAGGTTTTTTTGCACTTCGTCATTTTATGCTTCCAAGCAGTTTATTGCATTTCCGACTCTCAGCCATGAAATTGGAACCTAAGATTATTCGGAATATTATTGTGATTGGCATGTCGCCTTTTTTGATGAATCTTGCCGCAAGTATAGTCAATGTGTTTATGAACCAAGAACTCTTTCAATATGGAGGCGATTTGGCCATTGGGGCATACGGAATTATCAATAGTTATGGTGCATTTTTTGTAATGTTCGTAATTGGGATTAGTCAAGGAATGCAACCCATTGTAGGCTATAATTACGGAGCCAAAAAGCTCAAACGGATGAAGGATACTTTGAAATTAGCCATTAAAATTTCGATGGGTATCACTACTTTTGGAGGAATTGTATGTGTTTTATTTCCAAAATTTTTGGCTATGGTTTTTAGTAGCGATCCCGAACTCAATCGAATTACCGCAGAGGGTATGCGTTATATCTTTTTAATATTTCCTTTGATTGGATTTCAAATTGCCATTGCAAACTTTTTTCAATCTATTAGCAAAGCATGGCTATCCATCATGATGAGCCTTTTGAGACAAGTGGTTTTTCTATTACCTTGTCTATATCTTTTCAGCTCTCAATGGGGTTTGTTGGGGGTTTGGATTGCAGCTCCCGTATCCGATTTTATGTCTGTATGTGTAGCCGCTTATGTATTATGGACACAGAAAAAAGTATTTTATCGATAAAATCGATCATAGATTCACTAAATACACCTCTAGTATATACACAAAAATACGTCTTACTAATCTACAAATAAATCTGCATCGAGTAAGACGTATTTTTACTAAATAATCGCTTGAAAATTTGGCTAAACTTTATTTTTTCACAAGAATTTTTGCTGTAAGAGTTTGCCCGCCTTGCATGGCTTTGAGTACATATACTCCATTTTCAAAAGCTTGCATATCAATGGTATTGATTGAACCAACTTGATTCAACATTTTACGTCCCATCAAATCGTAGATCGTTACTTCTTGACAAGGATTTTCTAAATGCAAAATAGTTTTGACGGGATTTGGATAGGTGGCAATAAGCGTTTGTTTGGGAGTTTCTGTTTCAATATCAACCCCAGGATCTCCAATAAAAATATCATCTAGCATAAATATAAATCCATCATCCGCAACATTTTGTATATAGACATATTTGGCCTCGGCAGGTATTTCGTATTTGTATTTTTTCCATGTAATAGGAGGACTCATAGGCTTCAATGTAAGTGGAATAAAACTACTATCCGCGTTATTGGTAGTGGAATAACCTACATGAAATTTTTCTATATTTTGCTCAATAAATCCTTTTGCATAAAATGAAAAAAGAAAGGGTTTGTCAAAATTTAATTTAGGAGAAATCAAATAATCATTATTGGATCCTTTATTTACAAAAGGACTGGCCAAATATTTTTTTCCACTATGGCTTTTAAATTCAAAAGCCGAAGACATATCGGGGGTCATTCCCTCAGGTTCAAACACAATATAGGCCATTTTTTCCTCTTGATTAGGAAATTTGACATTGCTAATAGCCCATGTGTACTGTTTATCACCATCTATATACGACCAGCGCAATTTGCCTGGCGAATTTATAGTGAAAGCTACATGCGATTCAAAATCTTCGACAATGTTTTCTTGTTGTGCTGTGAGGCTTACAGGCGCAAACAATAGTGGTAAAAGAGCTAAGGATAAGAAAGTTTTGTTCATTTGTTAATAATTTAAATGAGAATGTATCCTATACATTGTGGATGGGAAAAAATAAAACAGTAGGTATACGATAAATTCTAGTTTATTTATATTTTTTAGTTTTTAGTTTAAAGGATAAAGGTAGTCATTTTTTTGCAAATAAAAAAACCAAAATACGCATAGCTAGAGACAAAATTTAGTAAATCAAAAAAAATACGTATATTTGTAATATATATTGAACAGAAACCTAGCGAATATCCAAAGGATGCGCTTGTGCAAAATAGCGATCCCCTTAATACTATTTTTTCAAATGAAATTTATTTATTTACTTTTCTTATCTGCCATTTTATGTTTGCCCCAGTGTGTGCTTGCCCACACTGATAGTGCTAAATTAATGGAAATTAATCAAGAGATGAAGCGAGCATATAAATTATTTTCAAATGGAAACTATGCAGCCTCTATTGCTAGTATCGATTCTACCACCCATAAAATAGAAAAATTAATTGCTCAAAATCCAAAAAACCAATGGAAAGAACTCCATACGGAAGCTTTAAGTATAGCCGCTCTATCCAAAATTCAATACGATGCACAAGAAGATGCCATCTTGGATTTTAAAAAAGCATTGGATGAATATAAAATAGATACCCTCTCTTTGGCTGCCGCTCGATGTTATAATAGTCTAGGTAGTCTTTTTGCTTCTCGCAGCTATTTTGAAGATGCAGATATCTATTTCAAAAAAAGTCTTAGAATTTATAAAAAGCACAAAGATTTGCGGGGGCAGCATATTGTGTATTCAAATATGGGCGGCAATTTATTACTTCAGGGCAAGGCCGAAGAAGCACTGGTTTGTTTTTTAGAAGTTCAAAAGATTGTGACTCAAGAAAAATATATAGGCGAGGAAAAAGTATATGCCGCTTTCTATTTGGGGGCTGTTTATGCCGCTTTGCGTAAATTTGATTTGGCCGAAAAATATTACAACGAAGCACTTAATTTAGTAGATCAAAAAGAATATCAACATCTTAAAACATTTATCACCTTTCAATATGCTTTAAATCTATTTGATCAAAAACGCTATACTGAAGCCAAAAAGAATGCGTTTGACGTTTTGGCATTGGCTCGTCAAAAAGGTCTTAAACATCTGCAAATTACTTCCTTAGATCTTATTTGGAAAATTTATAGAGGCGAGGGAAATTACAAGGAAGCCAATCAATATTTGTTAAGTTGTTATTCCTTACGTGATTCGGTGTATAGCAAAGAACGTGAAGAAAAATTGGTACGTGTAAAAGCAGAATTTGACAGTTATAAAAGTGAGCAAGAAAAGATACAAAAAGAACAGGATTTACTTCTGGCTCAAGAGATTGTAAAAAAACGCAACTTTCAAATGGGGTTTTTAGGAATTATTTGTATAGGCTCTTTGGTGCTTCTATTCATATTGTTCAATCGGACTATATTGCAAAAAAGAACAAATAAAAGTTTGAAAAACACACTTTTAGAAATTAGCGAGGCCGACAAATCCCGTATTGAAATTCTAGAAAAAACTTTTGGACAAGAATTAGATACTAAGAATAAAGAACTAACCAGTAATGCTTTGTTGTTTTTGCGCCAAAATAATATTATTTCCAGTATTTACGAACGAACTAAAGCGCTCAAAGTCAATCTATCTATGAAAGGAAAAGATAGGGTTTTGGTAATGGAAATTGAAAGTTTATTGAAAGAAATAGCCAATCACCAAGGATGGGAAGAATTTGAAACGTATTTTGAACAAGTAGATAAAGCTTTTTTTTCACGTTTATTGGTGAAATATCCAAATTTGAATATGAATGAGCAAAGACTCTGTGCATTGTTTAGTTTGAAACTGACTAGCAAGGAAATAGCTAGTCTAAGCAAGCGTACGGTACGTTCGGTTGCCATGGCAAAACTTCGGTTGAAAAAGAAACTTGATTTAGGTTCTGACGACGATTTGTTTGAACATCTTTCAAAAATATAAAAATCTAGATATAAAAATTTTACGTCGGTTTGTGTGGATTTGTTACCCACTATTTTTGGGATGTTACGCAAGTGTGCACTGCAAAATTTTTGAAACTATATAAAACTTTGTATATTCGCCCTACAAAACTTAATAAAACTTAAATAAAACAATGAAAAAGTTAGTATGTATTCTCAGCTTTTTGATAAGCAGTTTTGCGCTTCTAGCACAAAATCCAAATGCTTATCGATTTAGTTTTGATACCACAAAATATGTGGAGCTCTCGGGTGCCACGGTGGTAGGTTCGAAACTACTAGGGAAAAATTTCGACAGTCAATGGATAGTGGGAGATACTGGGTATCCAGCTCTTACCGCTGCGCCTAAACCAGCTCAAAGAGATTCTATTATGAAAGGCAGAGGCATGGCCATTGGCTTTGATTTTCCTTTTGCCAAAAGTATTTTTTCACATTTTGGCATTTTGAGCAATGGAGCTATTTTCTTAGGAAATAGTGCCGACAGCATTTTGGTAGGGACCTCTAGCTATGGGGCCATATATGCACAACACACACAGAATGTAATTAGTTTTGCGGGAAGTAAAGATTGGGTATGGTCGTTTGATTCGACAACACCCCTAGGCACCCCCACCACTAGCATTTCGTATAAAACAGAAGGGAATGTAGGAACTCGTACCTTAACTATACAATTTAAGAATTTGCAATATATCTCCTCTACTGATGGGTATGGTGCTACTGCTACTCCTAAAACCAGAGATACCCTTAACTTTCAAATTTGCCTTCATGAAAATGGACAAATTGTATGTCATATAGGCAAAAGTGTAGCCACAAACACCAATACTCGATCGATGTATGTAGGTTTCAAATCTAACAGTTCGGTATCCCCCGATTATTACACTCGTTCTATTTCATCTAGTATCTACAATGATCAAAATTGGGATAATAGCCTATTAGGAACAAACTCTTCAGCCACTTGTGCTTTTTTTAATAAAAAATATCCCGCAGAAGGTTTGCGCTATACATTCGATACTCCTATTGCATGTGTTGCGCCCGAAACAATTGCCAATACTTTTGAATTTAGCCAATTAAGCAATAGTACGTTTAAATATAGCATTAAACAAAATCCAAACAGCAATGGCTCATTAGTGATTTGGAGTAAAGAGGCTGTGCTTACGTTCTTACCTGAAGAAGGGGTAGAATATAAAATAAGTGATACTCTAGGAAATGGAAAAGGGAATGGCTATGTATGTGGCATCTCTACCAACGTAAATAACGCACTAGAGGGCAAACTTGGGTATTCCGAAACCCTATTACCTGGAACAAAATATTATTTACATGCTTTTGCTTTAAATAATTTATGTATAGGCAAGGTGCCTGTATATGCAAACATAGCACACGTAGATAGCATTGTAACCCTTCCTGATGCCACCAATATCTCACTGATTGCTAGCGATAGTACAAAAGCAAGTTTTTCCTTAAAAATTCCAAAAAATCACTCTGCGCTTGTTTTCAGAAGTTCTAAATATCCAAACGAAGCGGTAGCTCCCACAAAAGCAATGAAGGTGGGCGATAGCCTTTCGGATGGTTCTGTTTTGGTGTATAAAGGCAGCGAGTCGACGATATTGTTTAACGATTTAAAACAGGGTTCGCTCAATTACTTTACCACCTGGACTTTAGCAACAGATAGTACATACGGACCTGATTGTAAAATTGCAGGAGTACAAATGATTGCTACCCGCCTTCCTTTTACATTTAATTTTGCCGATCAATTAACTGGACAAACTCTTGGATGGAAAGGCGATTTTAATATATTTACCACTCGAGAACCTGCATACACCCTTCTTGCCACACAAATTGTTAAATGTAGTGCTGGGGGCGATTCTTGTACCAAATTTCCTAGTAATCAAATAGGACTTAGCTCTGCGGTTAAATTAGGCACAGGTAAACATCGTATCAGCTTTGATTATATTATTGGAAACAATGGGATTCCTGGAGGCAGACATGAACCTCCCGTACCTATGAGTGGCGTGGCTCTTCCTGCAAACGATTCTTTGATCGTATCCATTACCACCGATGGCACCCATTATATGCCTATTGGATCTATATCTTCTACCGAACACACCTTGGTTACCGCTGATTTTACAAATCAAACCATGGATATAAATTCCAAAGATTTAGATTCCAAATTTGTACAAATTCAACTTAAATCCGTAAGTACAGGTTCTATTCCTTACTATTACTTTATTCGTAATTTAAATGTGAAACAAGTGTTGAATGAATGTGAAACACCCGTAAACATTAGTATTACCGATTCCACTATCACCACTACCGAAGCAGAAGTAAAATGGCTTGATTTTAAAGGAACTAAATATACGCAATGGAACCTTAGCTATAAAAAAACATCCGATACTAATTGGTCTGCACCTATCAGTATAAACTCAAATCCATATACACTCAATTCTTTAAATCCTCAAAGTACATATTTAGTACGTGTACAAGCGGTATGTTCTAAAGAAAGTCAAAGCGATTGGTCTTCGGTTTCCACCCCATTTACAACACAATTTGGCGTTCCTTTCGGCACCGATTTTGCTCAAGCAGAATGGGATACCAACTTCCCTATCTATTGGTCACGCGTATATGGTAAATTTTCGCCTACTACAGGCATTGCCAAGAACTTTACAGATGCCCAAACTTCTTGGAGATGGTGGAATTGGAAAAACATAAAAGAAGGCGGCGAAAACGCTTTCCGTTGTGCTTTTGCAAACTCTGCTACCTATTGGTTTATGACACCAAGTTTCAATTTAGCCAAAGACAATGATGTGTTACTTGACTTTGATTTAGCTTTGATGAAAGGAATTGGACCCGACTTTGTAGAGACTGTAAATGAGAATGCGCGTTTTCTTGTGATTGTATCGACCGATGGAGGTAAATCATTCGATATTAAGGACACCATCTTAGGCTATGGAAAAGCTTGTGCCCTAAAACTAGGGAACATTAAGGGCACTCATATTTCTCTTCCTTTGAAAAAATACAATGGAAAAGTAAAAATAGGCTTTTATGTTGAAAATCTTGGAAATGGCGTAGATGCGTTCATACAATTAGCTCACCTTAAGGTAAGCCCAAGTTGTTTGCCCGCTACCACACTTACGGTTTCAAACATAGACGATAAATCGGCTACCCTTACTTGGCATGCCGCTACAGTAGCTCCAGAATGGACTATACGTTATAAAAAAACACAAGATCCTACCTTTACCTACCTAAGTTCAACTAGCAATACAATCAATCTCACCAATCTACAAGCTTCTACTACCTACGATGTAGGCGTTAGAGCCGTTTGTAAAGTGGGCGATAGTAGTACTTGGCTTTCTGATAATTTCACTACATTAAATCCTCGTATTTGCGATACAGTGACTCGTGCTCGTCGTATAGACTATGATCAAACTTATGCACAAATTGCTTGGATTGGGGATGCTTTGAGTTATAATTTCAAATATAAAAAAGCAAGTGAAACCCAGTGGATTCCATCTAAAACAAAAGATACTACAATTCTTTTAGAAAATTTAACTTCAAATACTGAATATGTATTTAGCGTACAAGCACAATGTACTGCTGATACTACGGATGTAAGTTTGTGGACCACCCCTGGCAATTTTAAAACGCTAGGCATAACCTGTCCTTTGCCCGATAGTATTCACTTGGCTTTTGCTAAATACGGACAAGCCACTATTCGTTGGAAAAGAGTAGCTAGTGCTTATCAATATAGTTTTAAAGAAACTAAGGCCACTCGATGGGAAGGTGGATATATTGGAGATTATACTGGCGTAGGTATCAATGGCTTGCTTGCATCTACAAACTATGTATACAAAATGCGTACAATTTGCACCACGGGAGATACTTCCTTATGGTCGCCTATTTTGGAATTTAGCACCACGGCAAAACCTGAATGTGGAATTCCTACCAAATTGAGTGTAAAAGAGGTTACCACTACTTCGGCAACGCTTAGTTGGACAGCAGGTTTAAACAACTTTCTTTACAGTGTACGAGGCCGAGCCAACAAAGATATTAAATGGGATACCATTTTTATGGGAACCGACAAAACCAGCTTTATTTGGGCAAACCTAAAACCTGAAACTATTTATACTTGGAGTGTACAAAGTATTTGTGATGATTATAAATACGATCCAAGCATTAGTGAATGGGCCAATACAAATTTCACTACCTCCCCCAGTTCTATTGAAGGCGAAATATCTTTAAAAGATGCCTTCCAAGTAGCTGCTAAAGACGGACAATTACATATTTTCAATCTTCGCCAACAACGTATTGATCAAATTGAAATTTTCAATACCATGGGACAAAAACTACGTACTTATCCCGTCAATTCTTCCGATAATATTATAATTCCTACCACCCTCAACAATAATAGCGTAGCAATTATACGCATTACTACCTCTGGAAGTACTGTCAATTATAAACTCTATCTCTAATTCAACAGACTATACCATCTAGGTCTTTATATCCTAGATGGTATTCTAAAAATAAAAAAAAATACAAAAATGATAAAAAAAACAATTTCTATTAGCTTGATGCTTATGCTCTGTTTTTGTACAAGCATATCGATACAAGCGCAAAGAGTCGAAAGAGGCGAAGCCGCAACCATTACGTATATAGAAAATGCACCCGCAGATCAAGCGTGGGGAGTTTCTTCTAATGGAAAATATATTGTAGGGGGAAATACACAAACGCTTACAGGCGGATTTCTTTACAATGTAGATAGTGGAAAAATTTTGACCACCACTATTCATGGCGTACTTCTTGGCGTTGCCAATACAGGGAAGGCCGTAGGGTCATTTTTTGCAGATTATCCACATTCAAGTATCATTACTAGTGGGGTTTATCGCAATAATCAATGGGATGCTTTACAACTTGTATCCACTGGACATGCCCCTGTAAAAGATAGTCTATACCGTAAAGTAGGAGGACCTAATATCTCTGCCGATGGCGAAGTAATTACAGGCATGGGTTGGAACAACTATTATTATAAGGATCAACCTGCTCGCCTTATACATCAAGGCGGTATTTGGCACGATACAAGCCTTTTTAAAGCCTTAAAACCTCACTATCCTTACGAGGGAGTCGATTTTTCTGGTTATGGATGTGCTGCGTATAATATTTCTGCAGATGGCAAAGTGGCTTTAGGCGCTAGTGCTCTGCCTGGTTCTTATACTGCTTTCAGCCCTGTAATCTGGACTAAAAATGGAGATAGTTCCATTGGTTTTGCTGATGATATTGAAGGAGGTGTAATCAATGGCTCTAATGCAGATGGATCTGTTTTGGTAGGCTATACGCAAGCGTATGCTGAATCTATGGCAGGGGCTATTTGGAATAATGGTGTTCGTACAATTGTAAAAGAAGGCGGACGTTCGCAATTAAATTTCTTTAGAGTGGGTGACAATGGCGTTGTACTTGCCAAAGACGGAAGAATTTGGACTAAAGATTTAGGCTTAATGGATTTTAGCACTTTCTTGCGTGAACTTTATGGCCTAGATGCAAGTATGATGGCAACCGATATGAGTACCGACGGACGTGTTTTTTGCGGTAGCGGACCTTCTTTTGTAACTTTGGGTGAACAAACTATCAATACACGACCTAGATCGGTTGTTGCTAAACAAGAACTAAAAACATTGAAAGTGTATGTAAGTTGGACTGAACCTTACAAAAACGGTAGAGAAATTTTGGGTTATAATGTATACCGTGATACCGTGAAAGTAAATTCAGCACTTGTGCAAGGCTTGAAATTTACAGATCCTGAATCAAGCGTAGGCAATGTTACCTATAGAGTCACCGCGGTATATAGCACGGGAGAATCTAAAAAAAGTTATGGAAGTACCATTGATGTGATTGCTGCCGATGGATGTTATTCTATCAAAAACATAGAAGCTATTGCTGAATACAATCGTACGGTAACTATTAGTTGGCAATCACCTAGTGATGCCATTATACGTAGTATGCCTCAAAAGAGTATTTTATCGGCCAATTTTGAAAATGTGACCGATACCAATGTCTTGGATTTAGTTGCGTTAAGACCTCTAGGAGGTTCTTCTATGTCGGCTATTCAAGTGGGCGATAAATATTATGTGGGCGACTGGACCTATTTAGGAATTCAAGTATACGACCTTCAATGGAAATATTTAGGAAAACTTGATATCAAAAAACTTCCTCCTATTTCCGATTTTACCTACGATGGCACTTCTTTATATGCCGTGGGTAGTAGCACTAAATTTATTTATAAAATCAATTTGGAAGACAAACTGGTAGAAGAATTTATTCCTAGTCCTGCCAATGGACAACACCTTGCCTTTATTCCTTCGTTGGACGGTGGCAAAGGGGGTTTTGAAGTAGGAAATTGGAACACTAGTTTCTTTGTAAAACGTGATGGCACCTTGATTTCTGAAGGCTTACCTGTAAAAGAATGTGCAGGGACTACTTTTTATGATGGTAGAATTTATGCTTCTCAACAAACGGGTACTACTATGAATCAAGTAGTGCAATATGATATTACTACTAAAAAACCCGTAGGTACCATTTTTGAACCTGCCACACTTCCTCAAATTGAAGCTATTGGCAAAGGAGCACATAGTGCAGGCGGTATTTCAGTAATGAGAACATTGGATAGCACTCTTTGCTTGTGTACGATGATTCAAACAGATGGAACTTCACCCAATGAACTTGCATTTTTTGAATTAGAACCTAGTCCTGAAATTTTGGGTTTCAACCTATATCGGAACGGAACACTTGTAAATAAAAATGGTTTACTCAAAAGACATAATTACTCCGAAATTATTACCGAACCTGGTACGTATACTTACAAAGCAACAGCTAAATTTAGAAGCGGTTGTGAGGCTACTCCAGTGGTTGAGTCGAGCGTAACCATTACTCCTATTACAGGTTGTAATCCAGTAAAACAATTGGGTGCCAAAGAATCGTATGGAAATGTAGAATTAAAATGGCTAGCACCTGCATCAAATGTAGAAGGTAAATTGATTGGTTTTTATATTTATAAAGATGGTCAAATTTTAACAGAAGATCTTTGGACAAAATTCAATTATGTAGATTTTTCACCTAGCTTAGGTAATCATACTTACCGTGTTGAGTCGTTTTACGACAACTCTTGTACTTCTTCCGATTCAGTAACTATCGACGTTACCAATCAAGGATTTTGTCTTCCAGCCAACAATTTGTCGTTTGAACAAACGCCTAGCTCTAAAGCAAACAGCACCAATGTTACGGTAAACTGGGAACTTCCTTACTTTGAAGATCCACTACCTCTACGTTATGGAAACGGAGAAAATGTAGGCGGTGCAGGCGCTCCAACAGGTGAAAACTTTACAGCTGCAGCTGCTTGGGATTCAGCTCAATTGAAACCTTATTCAAATTTCAAAGTAATTGGAATGGAAATTTTCTTGGTGGATCCTGCTGTGGTAACTCCTTTGGTTATGATTGATGACTCTATTGTATACCAATTTGATGCTGGAAAAATAGACACTAAAGTTTTTACGCCTATTTTCTTTGATCGTTCGTTCCCATTAAGCAAGATAAACTCTGAATTAGCTCTAGGTTATACGGTTAGTTTCTATACTATAGGGGATCTTCCCATTGGTTTTGATGCAGGTCCAGCCGTAAAACGTCGGGGTGATTTGTATACTTTAGATTTCAAAAATTGGTCTTCTGCTGCAAACACCATTGGTATAAATGGAAACTGGAATATTACTGCTTTACTTGCTAGAGATAGAGAAATAGACAAAGATGGAACGGCTTCCAACAGCAAAGCAAACTATGGCGAAATTTACAAAATGGATTTAGCTACAGGCAAAATAACTTCTAAATCATCTTCTCAAATTACATATTCAGCTTCTGCGGGTATTAAATTGAATGGATTTAACGTATATCGTGATGGGACAAAATTAAATACAGATCCTATCAAAACAACTACATATTTAGATGCAAATGTGCCCAACAACAAATATATTTATGCAGTAGGCTCTCTATGGAATACCTGCGAAGAGGTAATGTCGCAAAATGAAACTGTAAAAGTGGGAACTACGGCTATTGAAGATGGAAGCAACAAAGCCAATCTTTCGATATACCCTAACCCTGCCAAAGAATCTATTACAATTTCTGGCGATTATACACAACTTACGATTGTAGATTTGTCGGGACGTCAAATTGCAAAATACGGACAACAAACTCAAAAAATTGACATCTCTTCTTTGAAAAAAGGCGTGTATATGTTACAATTTACAACTAAAGACTTTGGTACAATAATTAAAAAAGTGATTGTACAATAAAGAATTGGAAAATATAGCTGCGATTGCTTAATTGGATCGCAACAAGAATCTGGTGTTTATTGGTTTTTATTGGTGATGGGGGATTTGTAATGAATCCCCCATTTTTTAACAAAAAAATTAAATTATTTACGTATGGAGGAAGTATGAGTATGAAAATAAAGCTCATGAAGTTCCATAAAACCTATTTTATTAAAATTATTTACGTATGAAAAAATTTATAAACTCAATGGGAGTGTTTTTTGGCTTGTGGCTACTTTTAGGCATAAGTCAAGAACCCATTTTTGCACAAGAGAAATCGCTTCCTAGCGTAGGGGTCGATTACAAATATGTGCTCATGGAAAAATTTACCGCTACCTGGTGCACCTATTGTCCTGCCTCTGCAATAGCCACACGCACTCTTTTAGAACAAGGAAAAAAAATAGCAGCACTTTCGTATCAAATGGTCGAAAGTGCAGAGATGGCCTATTTATATAATACCGCAGGCTATCAAAGAGGATGCTATTATGATACCATACGCGCAATTCCTCGCACATTTTTTAATGGAACGCATCGTACCACGGGTGAAAATGAGGCCAAAACATTGCTTACATTTACTAAAATCTATGATACGTGTATAGGAGAGAAAACGCCCTATACCTTGGATATGAAGGTACGTTATTTACGTGATGAAGAAGCTCGAAGAGATAGTTTTGTATTGGATATTACCATTGAAAAAGTAGCTGAACATAGTGGTAAAGATTTGTATTTGCAAATTGCCGTCACCGAAAATAATATTTCTAAATTTTGGCAAGGACAAACGCAAGTAGATCATGCCGAACGCAATATGGTGCCTAGTTACAAGGGAACTCTTTTGGATTTTAGCCAAGGCAATACAATCAAAAAAACCATTTCTTTTGGGATGGGTGCGGGCTATCAATTTATAAGAAGAAATGCCGACATCATTGCTTTTATTCAAGACAATTCGTATACAAATTTAGACGGAGTGGCCAAACAATCGCGTAAAGTAATGCAAACCGATATGTGGCAGATGAAAACAGACACTTCGGCTTTAGCCACCGATTTGTCCGCTGCTTTTTTACAAACAAAACCTCTTATTTTAAGAGGTGATTCCGTACAATATTTTGATAATTCG
>JAVVPL010000003.1:0-51149 GCA_036655775.1 Bacteroidales bacterium
CCAAAATAATATCCATGCCCGAATGTCCCCCTTTTAAACCTTTAATTGCAAGTTCAAAAGCGGTTACATCAGCCGATCTAGCTTGCGTTTTATAATTTAATTTAATAGAAGCATCCAGCCCTCCAGCACATCCTACATAGAGTTCGCCTTCAGTTTCAGAATCTAAATTTAATAAAATATCGCCTTTGAGTACTCCTTTTTCTAAGCCAAATGCGCCCGTCATACCTGTTTCTTCATCGATTGTAAGCAATGCTTCGATAGGACCATGCGCAATGTTTTTAGATGCCAATACAGCCATTGCTGCAGCCACACCCATTCCATTGTCGGCTCCTAAAGTAGTTCCGTCGGCAGTTACCCAATCGCCATCAACATAAGCAACAATAGGATCTTTCGTGAAATCGTGTTTTTTATCACTATTTTTTTGTGGAACCATATCCAAGTGCGCTTGTAATATTACACTTTGTCTATTTTCCATACCTTTGGTAGCAGGTTTGGAAACAATTACATTCCCAATTTTATCTACCTTTACACCTAAGCCGTTTTTTTTACAAAAATCGACCATAAATTTTCTAATTTTTTCCTCATGTTTAGAAGGATGAGGGATCTCACAGATTGCTTGGAAGTTTTCCCAAACATTTTTTGGAGCAAGTTTTGAAATGTTCGTGTTCATGATATTTTTTTAATATATTTATAAATTCATAAAGCACAAATATACAGGATTTTTTTGAAAATACGATAAATAAAATACAAAAATAGATAAGAAAAAAATCCCCATTTGTTCACAAAATAAAAATAAAGTAAGATTTTTTGAAAAAATACGGAGATTATTTGAAAGCCAAAGCAAGCAGGAATTTCTACTATTACAAAGAGAGGTCAAAGGAAATGTTTATTTAATCATAGTAAATAAATATTTAAAAAAGTTTGCATATTAAAAAAAAAACGTATATTTGACGGTAGTTTTAAACTTCTAAGAAGAAGCACTATGGACCAAAGGTCTATTAAATACTCTTTAATTACTCTTTAATTTTTTTGTATGAAACAAATATTACTTCTTAATTTATTAATTTTTATTACCTATACAGCTTATTGTCAAAATAAAATAGAGGGTTCTGTCCATTCAAAAAACGAATCTATTCCTTATGCTTCTGTTGTATTGTATTCTTTTGAGGATCTAGTATTTTATAAAGCAAGTTTGTCGGATAGCGTGGGTTCCTTTCTTTTGGAAGACATTGCCGATGGAAGGTATATATTAAAAATACAAAATGTTGGGTTTTCGGACTATACAGATACGCTCTCTTTATCGAAAGAATCAGGAAATTTTATACATTTAGGAAATATTAAATTAATAGAAGCTGTTATTGGACTTCAAGGCGTGGAGGTGGTGGCAAAACGTCCCATAATAGAAAGAATCAACAACCTAACCGTTATGAATGTTGAATTAGCTTCTGTATTTGTAGGGAGTGATGCTTTTGAATTGTTAAAAAAAGTGCCAGGTGTTTTTGTCGACAAAGATGGGAATATATCCCTTTACTATAAAACAGTTCTTGTAACTATAGACAATAAAGAACTTAATTTAGGAGCAGATGAATTAGTTTCTTTTTTAAAATCTATTCCTTTTGAAGAAGTATCTAAATTAGAAATAAATCCAAATCCTACCGCAAATTTTGACGCAGAAGGAGCTGGTGGAATCATTAATATTGTAACAAAGAAACGGGTCCATAATGGCATACAAGGAAGAGTGAACGTCAATACGTCTTTTGCCTTTAATGAATTTCGACTTGGTGCTGGAATCAATGCTTCCTTAAGTGCAAAAATCAATAAATTTACTATTGTTGCCAGTATGGGAATTCAATACCACCCTCAGTATGAAAAAATACAAAGTACTGAAAAAATGTTGACAGATCAAGGCGTTTTTGAAAGAAAAATAAATAATAAAAATGACAAACATTGGAGTCTTGATAATGGCTACACAATGCCCTTTGTAAGATTTGAATTAGATTATGATATAAATGCAAAATCCTCAATAAGCTTATCTTTTAGGGCTAATCATAGCTCGAGAAAAGGTTCTGACCAATCCTATAATCGATTATTTTTTAATTCAAGCATAGCCGATTCCTCCTTTCTCTCCAAAGGTAAGGAGAGTGGCAGAGGTACCTTTTTCTCCACAAATCTCAATTATTCGTATTTATTCAATCCTAAAGGAGGAAAAATATCTATTGATCTAAACTATTCTCCCTATATTTCTAAAAAAAATAAATCAAGCCAAGAAAATATTTACTTTCATGGTGATTTTCTAGGAGAAAGTTATCGTAAATCGACTATTGATCGTGATTTTTCACCTAGTTCATCCAACATTCTTTATGCTAAAGTAGATTTTTCACAAACGTTTTTATCAAAAATAGATTTCAGTGCTGGAGTAAAAGTGAGTTATGTAGCTAATAATTCAAATTTTACGCAATATTATAATGGTTTATTCGACACCTCATCTTATAATTCTTTAAAATACATAGAAACTATTAGTGCTATTTATGCCTCTTTATCCTATCAAATAAATGACAATAATAAAATTAATATGGGACTCAGAGGAGAATATACTTTTTCTAAAATGATTCAAAACGTTTTAGATTCCACCTACCTACTAAATCCTTATTTTAATCTATTTCCCGACCTAAGTTATTCACTCAAAATAAATGACAAAAACAATCTTACCCTTTCTTACAATTATCGTATCAGTAGACCTCAATATTGGGATTTAGATCCTAAAGTGGTGGTGATTGATGAGTTTTCTGTAAACGCTGGAAATATTCATTTAAAACCAAGTTATACACATGATGTAAATTTGATGCATGTCTATAAGAATATGTTTTTTTCTTTTGTTGGATACCAAACTACAAAAGGAATGCCTTATCGATTCAACTATTACAATGATAGCTCTCTTATAGTAAAAAAAACACCAGAAAATGTAGCAAATTTATCCGCCATCTATGGAGGAGAACAATTTGTATATTCTATTACCGATTGGTGGAGTACCACCAATTATTGTCAATTTATGGTTCTTTTCAACGATTTTGTCTATCTTGATACAAAAGAAAGTTCACGTTTTTTTAAAATGTCTATTGGCACTTATCATTCATTCACTTTTCTTAAAAATTATATGGCTGACATTTCTATAGATTGGAGCTCAGGTGAAAAATTTGGATTTACTCAATTTAAACCTCTTCCGAGTATAAATATAGGATTTAGAGCTAATTTATTAAAGAATGATTTGATTTTAAGTCTTCGTCTAAACTATTGTTTTGGAAATAAACTAAAAATCACTGAGAAGTATCCGAATGGAAATGAAATAAATACTACACTATCTCAGTATAATGAGTTAATTTATTTTTCTATTTCCTATCGATTTGGAAAAGAAGCGTTTGATAAATCATTTAGAAAAAGCGACGTTGAAGAAATAAGTAATAGGATTAAAATGGATTAAGCGTAGATATATTAGGAACTCCACCTAGATAGATGATTCAAAGGGGAAGTACTCTAAATCCAATAAAAGCTCTTATAAAGAAATAAGTTAATTCAACCTTTTTAGCCCTCCCGTTTCCCTATAAATTTCCTTCGTATATTTATGGTTTGCAAAGAATGGAAACGTATAAAAACGGAAAAGGGAAGTGAGCAAGCTCACCTCCCAGTTCCGTACCTTTAAATAACCAATAACACTGCAAAGATATAACAATTTTTTAAAACCACAAAATTTTTTTCTTTTTTTTTCACTTTTTTTTCTTTGCATAATATCGTAACTTTGCAACATTATGGAAAAGAAACATTTAATAAAAGAAATACAGCTACTTACAAAAAAGAAAAATGCTGTTATATTAGGTCACTATTATCAAATTCCAGAAATTCAAGATATTTCCGATTTCATTGGTGATAGTTTAGCCCTTTCTCAAAAAGCCGCAAATACGCAAGCTGATATTATTGTTTTTGCGGGTGTACACTTTATGGCCGAAACCGCCAAAATACTCAATCCCACCAAAAAAGTTCTTTTACCCGATCTAAATGCGGCATGTTCGCTTGCGGATGCTTGTCAGTTTGCAGATTTAAAACAATTTAAAGCATTGCATCCCGATCACAAAGTAATATCGTATATCAATTGTAGTGCCGAAGTAAAAACTTTGTCCGATCTTATTTGTACCTCTGGCAATGCACTTAAATTAGTGGAACAATTTCCAAAAGATGAAAAAATTATTTTCGCTCCAGACAAAAATTTAGGAGCCTATATCAATCGTATCACTGGACGTAATATGTTGTTGTGGGATGGCAGTTGTCACATTCACGATCAACTTACCGATCAACAGCTTCTACGGATTAAAGAAAAGTATCCCAATGCAAAAATGATAGCACATCCCGAATGTAATCCTGCGGTACTTCTCCTTGCCGATTTTGTGGGATCTACCGCGGCCATGCTCAATTTTATTCAAAAAGACTCAAGTCAAAGTTATATTGTGGCCACCGAAACAGGGATTGTACATCAAATGCAAAAACTTTGCCCTACAAAAACCTTTTATATTGCTACCATGGATGAATCTTGTGCTTGCAACGATTGTCCGTATATGAAATTAAATACCTTAGAAAAATTATACGCCTGTCTTTTGAATGAAACTCCCGAAATACAACTTCCTACCGATATTATGGATCAAGCACGTAAACCCATAGAAGCCATGCTTGCTCGAAGTTAAAAGTTTCCACATTATTTTTAATTTAAGGCGTACAGATACAAATGGATAAAATCGAAATAATAAAATTAGGCATTTTTCGTAAATTTGCTTGTATACTAGCTGCCATTCTAAGCATAGTTAATTTGTATGCACAAGACTCAACACAATTTAAACAATTTTTTTATCCTTCAGGTCGTATTTCAAGCCAAGGTTATATGCGTAATGGAACGCCCGATGGTGTTTGGAAAAGTTATGATGAAAACGGACAATTGATTTCCGAAGGTGCACGTGTCAACTTAGAATTAGAAGGCGTATGGAAATTTTATAGAGAGGGGAAAATAAGTTCTGAAATCACGTATCGAAAAGGGAAAAAAAATGGAAAATCTATTTTTTATCAATTTAAAGAAAATCAAAAAATAGAAGAAAATTACATAGATAATGTGCTTAATGGTCTTCGTATAGTCTATACTCTGAGCCCCAAAGAATATATTCTAAAAAGTACCCCTTACATTCAAGCCTTAGAAGACGGCCTAGAAAAAGAGTATAATTCACAAGGTGAAATTGTCTATATAACTCAATATCGTAAAGGTTTTATTGTATTTAGGGAACGCATTAATAAACGCGATCGTCAAGGCTTCAAACAAGGCGTGTGGAAAGCTTTTTATTCCAATGACAAATTATATTGGGAAGTGCCTTATCTAAACGATCAAAAACATGGGTACTACAAAGAATACGATACGCTTGGCAATATTCAAAAAATAGAGAAATATCAAAATGGAGAATTGCAAGTAGATGCGCCCGAACTTGCTCGATTGGAAATAAAAACCGAATATTATGCCAATGGTCAAATCAAAATTAGCGTACCTTATAAAAATAATTTACCCGAGGGTCTATGTCGTATTTACGATAGTTTGACAGGAAAAGTAATAAAGGGAATTTTATTTAAAGACGGCAAAGAAGTAGGCGGAGGTTTGGTCGACGAATTTGGTTATTTACAAGACGATTGGAAAGAATATTATCCCAATGGTACTCTTCGTTGCCAAGGTAAATATCGAAAAGGTAAGAAACATGGCGATTGGTTATTTTATTTTTCAAATGGACAAGTGGAACAAGAAGGAAGGTATACGAATGGTAAATTAGATGGCGATTGGACTTGGTATTATTCAGATGGACAACCTCGTTTACAGCAAAGTTATTTTGAAGGACAATTAGAAGGCCCGAGCACCGAATATGATGAAAAAGGGAAAATACTTGCCAAAGGCTCGTATGTAGAAGGATACGAAGATGGTAAATGGGAATATTGGGAGCAAAACGAAAGAATTATGGGCACGTATCGTGGAGGCGAACGTCATGGAGAATGGAAAAGTTATTGGAATACCACGGGTAAAAAACTTTCTTTCAAAGGTTCCTTTGTCAATGGGCTTCCCAATGGAAAACATTTGTATTATTGGGATAATGGTGTATTGAGAGAAGAGGCGCATTACAATATGGGTAGGCGCACAGGTATTTGGAAAAAATACAATGAAAAAGGTGAGTCGGAGGTGCAAATTACTTACGACAAAAATGAAGAAGAAGAACGTTATGATGGGGTCCGAACGCTACCCAAAACAAACCATTCTAATTAAATGCGTTTAAAATATCAATTCCATTTATTCTTTTTTTATCTCTCTAAATTTCGTATATTTGCACCTTTAGGAATTTTAATAAAACAACATAACCCAATAGGGGGGTAATTCATACAAATTGCCTGGATGAAAAGGATAAAAAATTAATTAAATTATGAATAAATTTATTAGCGCTCAACAAGCCGTAGAAAACATTAATGATGGAGCAATCCTTATGATAGGCGGTTTTTTGGCAGTAGGTTCTCCATGTAAAATTATAGATGCTTTAGTTGCAAAAGGTGTCCAAAATTTGACTGTAATTTGTAATGATACCGCCACTCCTGAAGGAGGAATTGGCAAATTAGTTGCAAACAAACAAGTAAAAAAAATAATTGTTTCTCATATAGGAACAAACCCTCAAACCATCGATCAAATGAATGCAGGTACACTTGAGGTGGAATTTAGTCCACAAGGCACTTTGGCAGAACGTGTGCGTGCAGGTGGCGCAGGTTTAGGTGGTGTATTGACTCCTACGGGTTTAGGTACTGTGGTTGCCGAAGGCAAGCCTACTATCAAAGTAGATGGCAAAGAATATCTCTTAGAAAAACCAATTAGAGCCGATTTTGCACTTATCTGTGCTAGTATTGCCGATGAAGAAGGCAATTTGATTTATCGTGGAACCGCACAAAATTTTAATCCTCTAATGGCAACGGCTGCCGATATCGTGATAGCCGAAGTTAAAGAAGTAGTTGCTACAGGTAGTTTAGCTCCTGAAACAATTAAAACACAATCCATTTTAGTGGATTTTATGGTGAAATAAAACAATCAAACACAATATGAAAAAACAATCTATAATTCGTTTAAGAATGAGTGCGCATGATGCACACTATGGTGGAAATTTAGTTGACGGTGCTCGCATGCTCCAACTTTTTGGAGATGTAGCTACTGAACTATTAATTCAACGCGATGGAGACGAAGGTCTTTTCAAAGCATACGATATGGTCGAATTTATGGCCCCTGTGTATGCAGGTGATTTTATAGAAGCGGTAGGCGAAATTGTAGAAGAAGGAAACTCTTCTCGTAAAATGATTTTTGAAGCACGTAAAGTGATTGTACCTCGTCCCGACATCTCTGCTTCTGCTTGTGATGTATTGGCTGAACCTATTGTGGTTTGTCGTGCTAGTGGCACTTGTGTTACGCCCAAATCTTGTCAACGGAACTAAAGAGTAAAGTATTAAAACTATGGAAAAATTAATTATAACTGCGGCTATTTGTGGTGCGGAAGTTCTCAAAGAACATAATCCAGCCGTTCCTTATACAGTTGAAGAATGTGTTAGAGAAGCCAAATCGGCTTACGATGCAGGAGCCAGCATTATTCATCTTCATGTTCGTTACGATGATGGCACACCCACCCAAGATAAAAACCGTTTCAAGGAAATTATGGATGCAATCAAAAAAGCATGTCCAGAGGCTATCATACAACCTTCCACAGGAGGAGCCGTAGGGATGACGGATGATGAACGTTTGGAGCCCACTGAACTCAATCCTGAAATGGCAACCTTAGATTGTGGAACTTGCAATTTTGGAGGAGATGATGTATTTACCAATACCGAAAATACAATTAAATATTTCGGCAAAAAAATGATAGAACGCAACATCAAACCCGAACTTGAATGCTTTGACAAATCGATGATCGAAATGGCCTTGCGTTTACAAAAGAAAGGGTTTATCAACACCCCCATGCACTTTGATTTTGTAATGGGAGTTAATGGAGGTATTGGAGGCGATATTCGTGACTTTGTTTTTCTTCGTGGAAGTATTCCCGAAGGAGCCACCTACACCGTTGCTGGCGTGGGGCGTTATGAATTTCCCCTTGCGATGTTGGCCATTATTGATGGAGGTCATGTGAGAGTTGGTTTTGAAGACAACGTATATCTTTCTAAGGGTGTACTTGCCAAATCAAATGGTGAATTAGTTGCCAAAGTAGTCCGAATGGCAAAAGAATTAGGACGAGAAGTGGCTACCCCTGCCGAAACTCGTAAAATTTTAGGTCTTTCCTAAATATTCAACAAAGCAGATGGGTAAGTTTATTTTGATACTCTTTATGTGGATCAGTCTATTTCTAGATATCCCTTTACAAGCACAAAATACCACCATTGCTTTACTTAAATACAACGGAGGTGGCGATTGGTATGCCAATCCCACCTCTCTTTCCAATCTTATCAAATTTGCCAATAGCCAACAAAAGATGGATCTCAATCCCGACTATGAAACGGTAGAAGTGGGGAGTCAAAAAATTTTCAATTATCCTTTCATTCATCTTACTGGACATGGAAATGTTGTTTTTACCGAATTAGAAGCCCAAAATTTACGCACATATCTTCTCTCTGGAGGTTTCCTTCATATCGATGATAATTATGGCTTAGATCCTTTTATTCGTTCTGAAATGAAAAAAGTATTTCCCGATTTAGATTTTGTGGAATTACCTTTTAGTCATCCCATATACAAACAAGCGTATACATTTCCAAATGGACTTCCCAAAATACACGAGCATGATGGTAAAGCGCCACAAGGCTTTGCCATATTCTACCAAGGTAGAGTAGTTTGTTTTTATTCTTATGAGTCCGATTTAGGAGATGGTTGGGAAGATAGTGAAGTGCATAACGATTCACAAGCCATACGTACCAAAGCATTACAGATGGGAACCAATATTCTTCAATTTGCATTTATGCAATAAAGCCAAAGGTATGACCAAGGATAAATTTAAAGAAAAAAGTGCAGAGGTTTGGACCTATATTTTAGGTGCTCCCAAAACCGTATATCTAAATTTTAGATGTCTTCCTTTCATGGAAGCCATTCATTTCCCTTTTGTGGTCTCTAGACGCGTTCATTTTACAAATCTGTGTGGAACTATCAAAGTAGAAGGTAAACTCAAACCAGGCAATATCAAAATAGGTATTGGCTTTACACAAGTGAGCGATTTCCGTAGAGATAGAACCCTTTTAGATTGGTCGGGGAATGTGATCTTTAAAGGCAAATGCAAAATAGGTGCTGGAAGTAGAATTTCAGTTGCCAAAAATGCGCTTTTGCAATTTGGGGATCAGTTTAATATGACTTCAAACAGTAGTATTATTTGTCGCAACAACATACAATTTGGTACCGAAACATTGATATCCTGGCATTGTTTACTTATGGATACCGATCAACATCAAATTTTTGATCAAGCAGGAAATAGAACCAATCAAGATCATCCTATTGTGATAGGCAATCATGTTTGGATTGCGGCCCATAGTATTCTTTTAAAAGGCACACAAATTCCCGACGATTGTGTAGTGGCCGCAGGGAGCCGATTAAATTCAAAAATAGAAGAAAAAAATGTTCTTATAGCTGGAAATCCAGCACAAATTACTAAACACAACATACGATGGAAATGAATCCAAAAATTAGTGGCTTTACTTATGTTCGCAATGGTTTGCAATATGGCTATCCTTTTATTGCATCTATACAATCAGTTTTACCTATAGTGGATGAACTTATCGTGGTGGTGGGCGACTCCAACGATGGAACGAGAGAAGCCATAGTAAACTTACAAAATTCAAAAATAAAAATCATAGATACCGTTTGGGATGAAGAAAATCGACGGAATGGTTCTATTTTTGCTATGCAATCGAATATCGGTTTACAACAAATTACAGGAGATTGGGCTCTTCATATTCAAGCCGATGAAGTCCTTCATCAAAAAGCGGCCGAGCAATTGCAAGCCTATATTAAAATAGCCAATCAACGTCCAGATGTAGATGCTTTAGTATTTCCTTTTCTACACTTTTGGGGAGATTACAAACATATTCGCAACACCCGGGGCACCCATCCGTATGAAGTGAGAGCTTTCAAAAATAATAAACCCATATTTTCATATAGAGACTCTCAGGGTTTTCGTGCCTATTCCTCATACGAAGCTTACCTAGCAGGCGAGGAGGGGTGTAAACTACGATCTTTAAAAACAGAGATTGATCTATATCATTATTCCTATTGTCGCAGTCCCAAATTATTAAAGAAAAAGCATGATTATGCACAAAGATTTTGGCATGATGACCAATGGATAAAAGAAAATATCACCGAAACTCCTTTCGATTTTAATGAGGTGGATCGCTTAGATGTTTTTCAAGGAGAGCACCCTCTTTGGATGAAAGAAATCATAGCAAAACAAGATTGGGATTTTAAACCCGATCCATCAAAATGGAAAATGAGTATCAAAAACAAATTACTATCCAGCATCGAAAAATGCACACATAAAAGATGGTTTAGTTATCAAAATTATAAAATAGTATAATCGTTTTAATTTTACAAATTCATGAAATCCCAGCTTCTCTATACGCTTAAATTGGCCTTATACGTTCTTCTTCTTTTTACTTTGGGACGTTTGAGTTTTATGCTTATTTATGTGCCTTTGTTTGTTGCCGAACAACCCAGTTTTGGAGAGCTTCTCAATGTTTTTATACAAGCGATACCCCTAGATATTTCCACTTTTTCGTATATTTATATATTTATATATTTACTTCTACTTCTAAGTGCTATTTTCCCTGGCAAAGCATGGAAACCAATAGCTAGCATATACACTCTGTGTTTCACCCTAGTATACACCCTTATATTTGCTGGCGAAATAGGTATTTATGGCGAATGGCGTACAAAATTAAATTACAAAGCCCTATTATATCTTCAACATCCATCGGAAGTATTCAATTCTATTGCTACTTGGCAATTTTTGTCTCTTTGTGTTTTTGTGGTTCTTTTTGTTTGTGGCATGGGATGGCTTTATCAAAAATACGTAGCTACGCAGTTTATCAAAAGAGGAAAGTGGTATTTTATTTTGATTTATTTTTTAGTAACTCCTGGCCTTTGGCTTATTGCAGCTAGAGGTGGTGTTGGACAAATTCCCATCTCTCAAAGCCAATCTTTTTTTTCAAACAAACAAATTTTGGATGATGTATGTGTCAATCCTGCCTGGAATCTTATTCATAATATAGCCAATAGTCGAGGTCTACTCGAAAAAAATCCATATACTTTTTATCCTCAAAACGAAGCCCTTCAAACCGTAGCAAGCATGTATGCTACCGATAGTACGCTCAATGGAGAAATTACACAAATACTAACTACCCCACGTCCAAATATTGTCATTATTTTACTCGAAAGTTGGTCGGCCGATGTAATTCAACATCTAAGTGGCGACAGTACCAATTATACACCTTGTTTTCAAGCACTCGAAAAAGAAAGTTTATTTTTTACTGAATGTTATTCAGGAGGCAAGCGATCTCAACAAGGCATTGCCTCCATCTATGCTGGTTTTCCAGCATTACCCCAAATTGTGATCACCAATTATCCCGAAAAATCACGTAAACTACCCTCTTGGGTCAAATACATGAAAGCACAAGGCTATCATACTTCTTTTTATTTTGGAGGAGAACTTATATATGGCAATATTTTATCTTTTTTACATGCCAACGATTTCGACCAAATTGTAGAACAAAAAAATCTAAAAAATTTACCCTCTAGAGGAAAATTAGGGTATCATGATCAGTATATGTTTGCCGAATATATCAAAGCACTAAATAAAACACCCGAACCTTTTTTTAGCACCCTGTTTACGCTTAGTTCGCATACCCCCTACGATCAACCGATGGCTCGTAAATTCAATCAAAATATTCCAGAAATAGAATATTTGAATTCAGTTTATTATACCGATTCTTGTTTAGGTGCCTATATGGCTGCTGCACGCAAGCAAACGTGGTTTAAAAACACCTTATTTATTGTAGTGGCCGACCATAGTCACACCACACACAAACAAACCAATTATTATTCTTTTGCCAACAATCATATTCCTATGCTCTTTTTTGGAGAAGTACTCAAACCCCAATATCGAGGAAGTACTTGCAATAAATTAATTAGTCAAAACGATATAGTTGCCACTATTTTGGGGCAAATGCAACTTCCTTCAAAGGCATTTCCTTGGAGTCGAAATATTTTTCATCCACAAACAAAACCTTTTGTATATATGGAAGCCCAATATGGACTAGGATATAAAGTAGAGGAGGGATATTTTTTCTATCATGCTACGGGCGATCAATTTTTAGATATTCAACTGCCTTCTTCCATACAAGATAGTGTGATCAAAGAAGGTAAATCGTACTTACAAGTCCTCTTTCAACAAGCGATAGATTTGTAATTTTTTTTATTTTAGCCCAACTTCTTTTAAAATTCAGCATAATATCGTAACTTCGTACCTTTAAAGACTTTTGAGTATAAAACATAGAATACGGAAAATAAAACAATGAAATATGGATTTTAATTTAACAAAACAAGAACAACTTTTTTTGCAAATGATACGAGAGTTTGCCGAAAAAGAAGTAAAACCCTTAGCGGCAGCAATTGATGAGGAAGAACGATTTCCTGTTGAAACTCTTGCAAAAATGGCTAAATTGGGTATTTTAGGTATTCCTGTGCCCACCGAATACGGAGGAGCTGGAGCTTCAAATCAAATGTATACCATGGCGGTAGAGGAACTCTCGCGTGTATGTGCTACCACGGGTGTAATTGTTTCAGCGCATACCTCTTTGTGTATAGCCCCCATTATGGAGCATGGTACGCCAGAACAAAAAACAAAATATTTACCCAAATTAGCAAGTGGCCAATGGCTAGGTGCTTTTGGTTTAACAGAACCCAATGCAGGTACAGATGCCTCTTCTCAACAAACCATGGCGGTAGAAGAAGGCGATACATACATTCTCAACGGGTCCAAAATTTTTATTACAAATGCAGGTTATGCACAAGTATATATCATTTTTGCAATGACCGACAAATCGCAAGGAGTCAAAGGAATTACGGCTTTTATTGTCGAAGAAGGAACGCCTGGTTTTAGCATTGGTAAAAAAGAAAAAAAATTAGGAATTCGAGGCTCCTCTACCTGTGAATTAATTTTTGAAAATTGTGTAATTCCAAAAGCCAATATGTTGGGTCGTCTGGGTGGCGGTTTTGGCGTTGCTATGAAAACCTTAGATGGTGGACGTATAGGTATTGCAGCACAAGCTTTAGGTATTGCCCAAGGTGCCATGGATGAAACCATAAAATATACCAAAGAGCGGAAGCAATTCAAAAAATCAATCTCACAGTTTCAAAACACCCAATTTCAATTGGCAGATTTAGAAACTAAAATTCAAGCAAGTCGCTTATTTGTGCGTTTGGCAGCCTTTAAAAAAGATGCCAAAATGCCTTATTCTGTCGAAGCTGCTCAGGCAAAATTGTTTGCAGCCGAAACAGCCATGGAAGTAACAGTAAAAGCCGTTCAGTTTCATGGAGGCTATGGTTATACGCGTGAATATCCTGTTGAGAGAATGATGCGTGATGCCAAAATTACTGAAATTTACGAAGGCACTTCCGAGGTACAACGTATGGTTATCTCAAGTAATTTGCTTAAATAATTCAATATACACCTCTAAATTTAAATATGTAAAATAGTAGATGCTTCTTTTTTAGAAATAGAATTTTTTACATATACTTTTTAGCGGTTTCATTTATTAAAATTTATTTACACATGAAAATAATTGTTTGCATAAAACAGGTGCCAGACACCACCGAAATAAAATTAGATCCTAAAACGGGAACCCTTATCCGCGATGGCGTTCCAAGTATTATGAATCCCGACGATAAAGGAGGTTTAGAAACCGCCCTTCGTTTGAAAGACGAATACAATGCGCATATCACAGTCATTAGCATGGGACCCCCTCAAGCCGAAAATATTCTTCGTGAAGCTTTGGCTATGGGCGTAGATCGAGCCATTCTTCTTTCCGATCGTAAGTTTGCAGGCGCCGATACCTTAGCCACTTCACATGCACTTGCAGGTGCCCTTAGCACCTTAGAATACGATCTTATTATAGCAGGTCGTCAAGCTATTGATGGAGATACCGCTCAAGTAGGACCTCAAGTAGCTGAATTTTTGGGATTACCACAAGTAAGTTACCTTGAAGATCTACAATTTGATGGCAAAAAAACCTTTACGATTCGTAAACAAACCGAAGAAGGTTATCAACGTCTTCAAGTAGATGCCCCTTGTTTAGTAACCGTTTTGGCCTCTGCGTGCAAAGCACGTTATATGAGTGTTGGAGGTATTATGAAAGCCTTCGCACAAGAAGTAGAAGTTTGGGGAGCCGACAAACTCAATGTAGACGAAAGCCATTTAGGTTTGAAGGGTTCGCCTACCAAAGTAAAGAAAGCATTCCCTAAGGGCGCCAAATCGGCAGGTCAAGTATACGAAGTTGACGATTACGAAGCAGCCACCCTTATTTTGAACAAACTTAAAGAAAAATACATTATCTAAATCTGAATAAAAATGGAAAAAACAGCATATAAAAACGTATTTGTCTTTGCCGAACAAAGAGAAGGAAAGGTACAAAATATAGCACTTGAACTTATTGGAAAAGCTCGTGAGTTAGCCGATAATTTACAAGAAAAAGTAGTGGCCATGCTTCTTGGCGATGCCATTGGCAATCAAGCGCAGACACTAATAGAACATGGCGCCGATGAAGTGCTTGTGGTCGATGATCCTTCACTCAAAAGTTACACAACTGAACCTTATGCACAAGCTATTGCAGCCATTACCAAAGCCAAGCTACCAAGTATTATTCTTATTGGGGCTACAACCATAGGTCGTGATTTAGGCCCTCGTTTGTCGGCACGATTAGAAACTGGGCTTACTGCCGACTGCACTTTTTTGGAAATTTCGGAAGAAAAAGAATTTTTAATGACCCGTCCTGCTTTTGGCGGAAATTTGATGGCAACCATTATGTGTAATGAACACCGTCCTCAAATGTCCACTGTTCGTCCAGGAGTAATGATTGCGCGCGAAGCCGATAAAACGCGCAAAGGTAGTATTGAAAATTTCAAAGTTGATTTTGATAGAAGTAAATTTTGTGTCAAAATTATTGAAGAAGTAAAAGAAACCAAAAATTTGGTCGATATTAGTACCGCCAATGTATTAGTTTCTGGAGGTAGAGGGGTAGGCAACAAAGAAGGCTTTGAGTTATTACGTCAGTTGGCCGAAATTTTAGGCGCTGAAGTTTCCACTTCTCGGGCTATGGTTGATGCTGGCGTAATGGATCACGATCGACAAGTTGGACAAACAGGTAAAACCGTGCGTCCCGATGTTTATTTTGCTTTAGGTATTTCGGGTGCAATTCAACACCTTGCAGGTATGGAAGGCTCCGATTTAATTATTGCTATCAACAAAGATAAATATGCGCCTATTTTTGAAGTTGCCGATATAGGTATTGTGGGTGATTTAAAGAAAATATTGCCTATATTAATTCAAAAATTAAAATAATTTCAAAAGATAAACGTAAAATAAGCGCTAAGGCGTATAAAAAGCGGAGCTATGAGATTACAAAAAAAGGAGTACAAAACAACGTACTCCTTTTTTATTTTTAAAATTCCATCAAATATGCTTTCATAAACGCATCCAAATCGCCATCCATCACCGCTTGTACATTTGAGGTTTCAACTCCCGTGCGTAAATCTTTCACCATCTTATACGGGTGCATTACATAAGAGCGAATTTGTGAACCCCATTCTATTTTTTTCTTTCCACTTTCAATTTCATTGATTTTCTCTCGTTTTTTGCGCATTTCAATCTCATAGAGCTGTGATTTTAGCATCAACATAGCTTTTTCCCTATTTTGTTGTTGAGACCGTGTAATCTGACATTCTATAATAATTCCCGTAGGGTGATGCCTAAGTCGTACCGCTGTTTCCACTTTATTTACATTTTGTCCTCCAGGTCCCGACGAGCGGAATGTATCCCAAGAAATATCCGCTGGACTTACTTCAATATCAATAGCATCATCAATCATAGGATAAGCGTATACCGAAGCAAAAGAAGTATGACGTTTATTGGCCGCATCAAAAGGAGAGAGGCGTACCAAACGGTGCACTCCATTTTCGCTTTTTAAATATCCATACCCATATTCCCCTTCAAATTCAAGACTTACTTGTTTTATTCCTGCACTTTCCCCTGCTTGATAGTCGATAGTAGTAATTTTGTAATGATGGTCTTCGCCCCAACGAATATACATGCGCATCAACATCTCTGCCCAATCTTGACTTTCGGTACCTCCTGCCCCTGAATTAATAGTTACCATAGCTCCCAGTCTATCTTCTTCAGCGGAAAGCATATTTTTAAATTCTAAATCCTCTACATTTTTAAGTAAAGTATCAAAAGCCGTATCAATTTCTTCTTGTGTGGCTTCCTGTAGCGTAAAAAATTCTTCCAATACTTTTAAATCTTCCCATTGTGAAAGTACGCGATGATACGTTTCAGTCCATATCTTTTTTTGTTGAATTTTTTTCATCAAAGCCTCTGCGGTCTTAGGGTCATCCCAAAAATTGGGTGCTTGACTCAAAGCCTCTTCCTCTTTAATTTCTTTTAATTTTTTATCGATGTCAAAGAAACCTCCTCAAGTCAGCGACTCTTATATCTAAAGATTTTAACAATTCAGCATTATACATAATTTTGATATTTAGGTATGATATATTAAAAAAAACAATCCTTTGGTTTTGGTGTTATACGGTTTACTTTTATTTCCACCTAAAACTTTGAACCATTTGATCAATATCTTTTTTTAAGAAAACAATAACGGGAGCCAGGGAATCATTATTAGGTACCGACTCTATATATAAAGCCCCTCGCACAAAATGTTTCACACTGTCGGTCAAATAAAACTGATAGGTTGATGCAACTTCGTCTCCTTTGATATCGTACACACAACCCCAAATTTTATTTTTTTGATCCTCGTATTCTACTTCTGTAATTCCGCTCGATTTGCTGATATGACGATTGACATAAAACAAAGTTCCTTTAATCAAAGTAGATAAACTCGTATCGGCAAATAAAGATTCATAACTCAAATGTAATTTTGCGTTCATATCCTCATAGGACACATCTATCCAATAGTTCTGTCCTTTTTCTTGAATAGGGATAATTTTAGCATAACTAGGATAATCAAAAGAATAAGGATATCCTTTTTGGTTAAAATGTAGATATGTTTTTTGAGGTAGGTCGATTCTAAAATAGCCCATAGGTTTTGGAATATAATCTTCATCACAAGATCCTAAACAAAACAAACAAAACAAACAAAACAAAATACCACTTACATACACAATTAGTTTCTTCATAAATTTTTTGATGTTTATTTTACAAATACGCGTATTCGTTTAATTCTTTTACGTTCCATTACCTCTACAACAAATCGGATCCCTTTATATTCCACCACATCTCCTTGTATAGGAAATCCGTCTAAATTTTCTAACATAAAACCAGCCAAGGTTTCAAAATCGTCGCCACAATCATCAAAAAAATCAGCAGTCAAATTCAAAACTTCACAAAAATCGGAGGTGTTGGTAAGAGCATCAAATAAAAAGGTATTATTTTCCAATTTTTGATAAAAAACAGTTTCATTATCTTTGTCAAATTCATCACTAATTTCACCCACCACTTCTTCCATAATATCTTCCAAGGTTACAATGCCACTAGTACCCCCATATTCATCTACCACAATGGCTAAATGTATTTTTTTATCTTTTAATTCCTTAAACAAGGCATCAATTCGTTTTGATTCCTGTACAAATAAAGCAGGTCGTACCCATGGAGTCCAATCAAAATCTTTGCATTCATTGATATGAGGAAGTAAGTCTTTAATATGTAAAACCCCCACAATATTATCCAAATTTTCCTTATAGACGGGCATACGTGAATACGCGGCATCCACAATCAAAGCCAAAAGTTGATCAAAGGGCATACTTACCTCCACCCCTGTAACAAAATTACGCGGCCGCATAATACTATTTACTTCGGTATCGGCAAAATCCACAATGCTTTTCAAAATTTTAGATTCGGTAAAATCTACTCTTTCTCCTTTTTCTGGCGTAGTTGCCATTTCAATAGCATCAGCCAAATCTTCCATCGACAATTCTTCCGTAGGTTTTTCCAAATGGCGATCTACACGTATTTGTGTTCGTGCCAACAAGCGGCTTAAAGGATAAAATAAGCAAGAAACACAAGATACAATACCCGATAGAATGCAAGCGGTTTTGAGGGCATTTTTGAGCGCGAACATTTTGGGCAAAACCTCTGTAAAGATAAGGATCAACAACGATAAGCCACCCACCCATATCAACCATTGCCAAAACCCCCAACTTTCAGTCATTTGAACAAATGAATAACCCATAAGTACCGAACCCAAAATTACAAAAGAAATATTGGCCAATATTGTAATGGTCAAAATAGTAAAAAACAATTGTTTGGGATATCTTCGTAATTTTTGCACACGTTTTAAAGAAGGGGTATCCGCATGAGTAAGCCGTTCCAAATCGTGGGTTGATAACGAAAATATAGCGGCTCCTGCTGCCGACATACTTGCCGACACCATAAACAGAATAGCTAAAAGGGTCCATCCCAAAAATTGAAAACAGAAAGGCATCATTTATTTTTATTTATTATTGAAAGCATTCATAGTCATAGCAACCCCTACACAAGAAAAACTTTTGATCATTTCGCAAGCCATCTCAATTTTAGGTAAAACAATTTCATTTTCTTGTTTGCTAAATTTATTGAGTACATATTCTATTTGAAATCCTTTAGCAAAATTAGCGCCTATGCCAAAGCGAAGACGTGGATATTGCTTTGTTTTTAAAATTTCTTCAATATGGGTCAATCCATTGTGTCCTCCTGCACTTCCACTACTTTTCATGCGTAAAACACCCACATCCAAAGCCAAATCATCCACCACCACTAAGCAGTTTTCAATAGGGATTTTTTCAGTTTCCATCCAATAACGCACCGCCTTTCCACTCAAATTCATAAATGTGGTAGGTTTTATCAAAATTAAAGTACGTCCTTTATATTTTACCTCTGCTCTAAAGGCATATCTATCCACTTCAAATTTTGCTTCGGTTTCTTTTGCCAATTGATCCAATACCATAAACCCAATATTATGTCGTGTATTTTCATATTCCGCGCCAATATTACCTAAGCCAACAATCAAATATTTCATTTTAATACGCTTTTGCAAATAGTACACGTTTATGAGAAGGTTTTCCACTAAATACACAAACGCCCTCTTCTTCTACGGCATCCAAAGGAATTGCACGAATGGTTGCCTTAGTTTCTGCTTTGATTTGTTCTTCTGTTTCTATAGTGCCATCCCAATGGGCTAAAATAAATTTACCTTGTTCCAATTGTATTTTGAAATCTTCCCAACTATCTACTTTTACGGTATTTTCTTCACGAAATTTCAAAGATCGATTGTATAAATTAGCTTGAATATCGATCAATAAATCGCTGGTTATTTTTACTAAATCGGTCAATTTTACAATTTGTTTTTCTAAAGTATCTCTTCGTACCACTTCGGCGGTGCCTTCTTCCATATCTCTAGGTCCGATAGCTACACGTACAGGCACCCCTTTAAATTCGTATTCGTTAAATTTCCAACCTGGTTTCTGACTATCCCTATCATCGTATTTAACTGAAATTCCTTTTTGTTCCAATTCTTTTTTTAGATCGTTTACTTTTAGTGAAATACTTTCCAATTGTTCAGTGGTTTTATAGATAGGAATAAATACCACTTGAATAGGAGCTAATTTAGGAGGTAATACCAAACCAAAATCATCAGAATGGGTCATAATTAAAGCCCCCATCAAACGAGTAGAAACGCCCCAAGAAGTAGCCCAAACATATTCTAATTTATTTTCTTTATTCAAAAACGTAACATCAAATGCTTTGGCAAAATTTTGACCTAAAAAATGAGAAGTGCCTGCTTGAAGCGCTTTTCCATCTTGCATCATCGCTTCAATGCAAAACGTTTCTAAAGCACCTGCAAAACGTTCGTTTTCAGTTTTGATTCCTTTAACTACGGGCATTGCCATAAAAGTTTCAGCAAAGGTGGCGTATACATCCAACATTTTACGAGATTCAATCAACGCTTCTTCTTGTGTAGCATGTGCCGTATGGCCTTCTTGCCATAAAAATTCCGCAGTACGTAAAAACAAACGCGTTCTCATTTCCCACCGTACCACATTGGCCCATTGGTTTACTAAAATAGGCAAATCTCGATACGATTTGATCCAATTTTTATAAGAATTCCAAATAATTGTTTCCGAAGTAGGACGAACAATTAATTCTTCTTCTAATTTTGCAGTTTCATCCACTACAATTCCTTGTCCATTAGGGTCGTTTTTTAAACGATAATGTGTCACCACAGCACATTCCTTAGCAAACCCTTCCACATGACTAGCCTCTTTACTAAAAAATGATTTAGGAATAAACAAAGGAAAATACGCATTTTGATGCCCTGTATCTTTAAACATTTTATCCAAAGCCGCTTGCATTTTTTCCCAAATAGCATAGCCATAAGGTTTAATTACCATACACCCGCGCACCACTGAACTTTCAGCCAAATCGGCTCGTGTCACTAAGTCGTTATACCATTCAGAATAATTTTCTTTTCTTGTTGTGAAGTTTTTTGCCATTATACGTATACTTTGGTATGATTTTTGTTATATTAATAAACTGCAATTCCGCTATACAGCGAATATTATATATATAAATAAGTTGCAAAAGTACAAAAAAATATCCAATTCACATATTCAAGGAGGTTAAAATGAAAACAACAAACAAACAAGCCGTTCAATATTATCCAAATCACAAATTTGGTTTAATTCTAGGACAAAGAAATTTTTTTGGGCTCTTTGCTGCATTTTTTGCCGTTATGAGTATGTTAAGTTCGTGCTCATCTTCAAATTCAATGATGCAAGCTTCCTACGATGATGTGTATGGAACTCCTCAAAAAAGAAGTATGACTGCGAGTGCAAACGCAATACAACAGCAACAAAAAAACGCTAGCAAAGAGTATGCGTACGATATGAATTCACAAGAAAATCTTCCTTTGGAGGAAAATACCGAAATACCTGCCCAACAAACGCCCTCTGAAGCCAATGCTGAGGCTACCCAAGAGGCTTATCAATCCGATTTTAATGAAGATGATTATTATGACTACGCGTATTCAGCTCGTTTAAAACGTTTTTATGGAGAAGATATTTCCAGACATTATTATTCCGATTTTTACACCAATCTGTATTGGTATACAGGAGACCCTTATTATTATGGCACTAGCATTTATTTAGGGTACAATTTTTGGTATCCCGATTATTATTATTACCGTCCAGGTTGGTATTTAGGTTTTGCTTACGGTGGTTTAGGTCTTGGATTTGGATATGGATATCCTGCGTATGGTTATGGCTGGGGTTGGGGTGCTGGAGGTGGATCTTATTGGAATGCCTACATGAATGGGTATATGAATGGTTTTTATGATGGCTATTGGGGACATAATTATTGGGGAGCCTATTGTTATAATCCATACGATTACAATACCTATACGCATGCTTCGTATGGACCTCGTATAGGAATTTCAAATAGTACGGGTTTAAGCTCCGATCAAACCAATAGATTAGTTGGAGGAATTGCTACAGTTTCTCGTGAGAATCCTAGCGGATTATCTACGAATGGAGGTACCACCACCACTTCTCGTCCTAGTCTATCAAATTCTACTGCGAATCCTGCGATTTCTGGTGTGCGCGTAGAATCGACGGTTTCTATTCCTGGCACAACTACCACCACGCCACCTCGTCCCACTACTACGCTTCGTCCTACCTTTCCCGAATTGTATGAAACTAAAATTAGCGAAGATAAAATAGTTGCTGAAAAACCAAATGGTACAACGGTTCCCCCTCCTAATAGACCCCGTACAGCCATGGGTTCTCCCAAAGAAGTTTCGCAATCTACTCTTGTAAAAGATAAATTGGAAAGACCTTCCGATTTAATTGAGCGAACTACTTCTCGTTTGGCTAATACCTCTGCAAACACCAATTATTCAACAAGTGTTTCTGCTACAAGAAATCAAACCACAACGACCTCCTCCAGACCACAAATTTCTTCTACGCCAACGAGAGATGTAAATCGTACGTCTACGCAAAGTACGCAAAGAGAAGCTCAGACTGTGTATGGTCGTTCTTCTACCAGCAGTGGAAACTCCGTTCGTTCCACTCAAGCTACGCCTAACAGAACTACGGCTCCTCGTCAATATCAATCGCCTAATTATCAACGTACGCCTACGGGTTCATCGTATTCGAGCCCTCAATATAATAGAGAAAGAAACACCAACTATACTCCTTCACGAGAAAGCTCTACACGGAGCACCACCACCACCCCTAGAAGTACAAATTCCACCTATAGAACTCCAAGCACCTCCACAAGTTCACCTTCTCGTTCTTCCTCTTATAGTGGAGGAAGCTCTCCTTCACGTTCTAGCTCCAGTTCTAGTTCCAGTGGCGGTCGTCGTTAAGTATACGTATTACATACCTCAACACAACTCTTTTCAACAAAGCACCTAAAATATAAAATTATCTACCATGAAACGAACATTCAAATTGATTCCAATCGCCTTGTTTTGTATCTGTACACTCAAAATGCAAGCGCAAACGGATGTAGATCTTTTGAGATATTCGCAACTAAATATAAGTGGTAATGCGCGCTTTACGGCTATGAGTGGTGCATTCGGAGCTTTAGGAGCCAATTTCTCTGCCTTGAGCACCAATCCCGCTGCCATCGGTTTATATAGCAAGCATGAGGTTAGTATTACAGGGGCTCTGAGCGGAAATAATACTCGGTCAAAATATTTAGATGGCAAAATGCGAGAAGATGGCGGTTTGAGTTTTAATGTGCCTAGTGGGGGAATGGTTTTCGTAGTGTACGAAGGAAGTCAATTAGAAACCAATGCTTGGCGTAGGATACAGTTGGGGTTTGGGGTCAATCGTATGAACGATTACAACAACAATACGTATATAGAAGGGTTCAATGCCAAAAATTCGATGGTAGATAAATTTATACAAAATGCCAATGGAATAAATCCAGGTAATTTAAATGGTTTTTACGAAGGCATGGCTTATCAACTCTATTTGTTAGATCCTATTGATTCTGTAAAATGGCTCTACGATTCACCTATTAAAGGGGGAAACGTAAATCAAAAAAAGATCCTTGAAAGTTATGGTGCAACCACCGAAATGGTATTTACCGTGGGAAGTAATTATAGCGATAAATTGTATTTGGGAGCCACCATTGGCGTTCCTTTTATTTATTATAGTGAATACTCTACCTACAAAGAAACAAATACCGAAAATTTACCTTTTTATCGTCCTTTTCAAAGTTTTACTTTTAGCGAAAAATTACAAACGAGAGGCACAGGTATCAATGTTAAATTGGGCTTGATTTATAAACCCGTAGATTTCTTTCGTTTAGGCTTTGCGGTGCACAGTCCTACCTATTACTATATGAAAGACAATTATCAAACAGGGATGAAAGTAGATATGACGATTGCAGAAAGTCCTGATGCGGTCAAAAGCCAATCTAAATCGGGTTATTATGCCTATAATATAATTACTCCTATGCGCGCTTTATTGAGTTTGGGTTTTGTGATTGGGACACGAGGATCGGTTGATATAGAAGGCGAATTTATCGATTACAGACACATGAAACTGAGAGCACAAGATAATTTTGCTTACGATGTTAACGATGTGGTACGTAATAAATATGTAGCCACTGGCAATTTACGCATAGGTACCGAATGGCGTGTGAATCCAGTAAGTTTTCGTGCAGGTTATGCAATGCAAGGTAACCCGTATTCAAAAGATTTTAATTCAGAATTTGTGCAACATGGTGTGAAACATTCGTATTCTTTGGGATTGGGTTTCAATCGCGGGCCTTGGTCTTTAGATTTAGCTTTCCAACAACAATTTGGAAAACAAAACTATTATTTATACAATTTGGAAAACAATAAAAATATTTTCCCTGCTAGTTTGGAACAATCCAAATACATCATTAGTTTCACACTTGGATTTAAATTCTAAAGGTTTGTTTTTCTATTCTAAGATAAATTTTTATGTTCCTCTTTGTTTTCATATTATTTTAATTAAAACAAAAAGTCACTCTGAAAAGAGTGACTTTTTGTTTAGACACAAATTTAAAAACTGTACAAAACAATTTAAAAACTGTACAAAATCTTCCATTTATTAAAAAGGAAGATCGTCGGTGCTTGGATCGTAAATAGGTTCTTCGGGAGAAATGGGGGGCACCGCCATAGGACTTGGTGTTCCTTGCGTGATGGTGTTTTCTTCCGTTTTTCGGTTGCCCAACATACGCATTTCCCGAGCCTCAATTTCGGTAAAATATTTTTTGGTCCCATTGTCTTCCCAAGTACGTGTACGAATGCGTCCTTCCACATAAATTTGAGATCCTTTGGTTAAATACTTAGCAGCGATTTCGCCCAAACCGCGATAAAAAACCACATTGTGCCATTCAGTTTGTTCAATACGTTGCCCTTCTTTGTTTTTGTATGCTTCGCTTGTAGCTAAAGCAATACTTACTTTTTTGTTCCCATTTTCAAAGGTGAACACTTCGGGATCCCTTCCAAGGTTTCCCACTAAAATCACTTTGTTAATTCCAGACATAAGATCATTTTGTTAATTAAATAAATAGTTTAATTCAATATTTTGATGCAAAAGAGTCAAATTTTATTTTTGACCTATTTGCATAAATTTGATGTATAATAGTAACGTATAAAAACAAAAAAGATTTAAAATAAAAACAAATATTTTTAATTTTTTTTGAAAATAGTCTCCAAATATTCTGCAATAGACTTAGGCATAGCGTATTTACTAATTTCATTTTTTTTCACAAAAACATATTTTTGTTGTAATTCAGTCCATTCTTGGGTCGACAAATGGGTGCATTGATAAAAAGAAATATGTAGTTTTTGATGACTTAGGCATTGTACAATTTGTTTATCATAACAAAGAGTGCCATAAAAAGACAAATTTTCTTCTGCAATGCGTTTGTTTTTCAAAGGGGCTAGATTTAGTTCTAGCATAGGAAATTCCCACATATTTTGCCAAATATCTTTGGCTTTACGTTTGTGCAAAAACACTCCCTGTGCATTGTGCGCAACAAAATAAACAAATACCCTATCTTTCAATTCTTTTTTCTTGGTTTTGATAGGTAATTCGCTTGTCAATTCGCGTGTGTAGGCAATACAATCTAGTTTGAAAATACATTTATCACAAAGGGGATTTTGTGGTTTGCATTGTAAGGCCCCAAATTCCATAATGGCTTGATTGAATAAATCGGGTCGATCTTTGTCGATGAGGTTTTCTAATTGAATTCTTATTTTTGTATGGGTGGACGCCAAATCAATGGGTTCAAAAATTCCAAATAGTCGGCTCATAACCCTTAAAACATTGCCATCAACCACAGGATATGCTTCTTTGTAGGCAAAAGAAGCAATAGCTGCTGCGGTGTATTCGCCCACACCTTTGAGTGCCCTAATTTGCGTGTATTCGCGCGGAAAAACGCCTTTGAAATTTTCCATAATACTTCGTGCTGCGTGGTGTATGTTTCGTGCACGTGAATAATAACCTAGGCCTTGCCACAATTTCAAAACTTCCGATTCTTGGGCTTGCGCTAAAGTGCGTATATTGGGAAATCGTTGAATAAATCGTGTAAAATAATCAAATCCTTGTATTACGCGTGTTTGTTGTAATATAATTTCAGAAACCCAAATTTGATAGGGATCTTGCGTATTTCGCCAAGGAAGTTGTCTATGGGCTACTTCAAACCACAAAATAAGGTCTTTAGCAAAATTCATAAATATTATTTTTTGATAAAACATTGCAAAGTTAATTTTTTTTTCATAACTTTGCGACCCTTTATGATTTGTGTCCTCTACAATTTTTTTTTTTACAACATAAGTACGTAAAAAAAAATAAGTTAAGGAAGAATAGAAAGAATAGAAAGAATAGAAAGAATAGAAAGAATACAATTTTATAAAAATAATTTAAAAACTAACTAAAAATGACAAAAGCAGAAATTGTTGCAGAAATTGCAAATAAAACTGGCATTGAAAAAGTTACCGTTTTGGCTACAGTGGAATCTTTCATGGATGTTTTAAAAGATACTATGTGTCAAGGTGAAAACGTATATTTGAGAGGCTTTGGCAGCTTCATAATTAAACAAAGAGCAGCAAAAACAGGTAGAAATATTTCTAAAAATACTTCTATTGTGATTCCAGCTCACAATATCCCAGCATTTAAACCTGCCAAAACATTTGTATCAGAAGTTAAAAACAAAGTAAAAGCTTAATAACATGCCCAGCGGAAAAAAAAGAAAAAGACATAAGATGGCGACCCACAAACGTAGAAAACAATTACGCAAGAATCGTCATAAGAAAAAATAGTCTTTGAAGTTTATAAAAATAGACACTTGATGCATTATTTTTGTGTCAAGTGTTTGTTTTTTTTATGTATCATTCATTGTCCCTTCAATTTTATTTGTGAGTAAAGAATTAATTATTAATGTTACCCCTACGGGAGTAGTAATAGCCCTATTAGAAGATAAACAACTAGTAGAAATACATCGAGAAAAAAACAGTACCATGCACTCTGTGGGTGATGTGTTTTTGGGTCGAGTCAAGAAAGTTATGCCAGGTTTAAATGCGGCATTTGTTGAGGTTGGATCTGACAAAGAAGGCTTTTTACATTTATTAGATCTTGGAACGCAAATCCAAACAATTACAAAGTATGTAAATTGTGCCATGCACGGAGATAAGGCTCAACTTGCCATGAGCCGTGTAAAACTTCGTGACGAGAGTGCCAAAACCGAAGGAATTGGATCTATTCTCAAGCAAAATCAACAAATTTTAGTACAAGTTGCCAAAGAACCTATATCCACAAAAGGTCCTCGTTTAAGTGCGGAGATTTCTTTTGCGGGCAGGTATATTGTACTGGTTCCTTTTGGAAACAAAATTTCCATTTCCCAAAAAATCAAAAGTGTAGAAGAACGCAATCGTTTGAAAAGTTTGATACTAAGTATTCGACCTCAAAATTATGGCGTAATTATCCGTACGGTAGCAGAGGGGAAAAGTGTGTCGGAATTAAATTCTGATTTACGTAATTTAGTACGAAAATGGGAATCGGTTTCTGAACAGTTGCATAATGCAAAAGCTCCCATGAAGGTGTTTAGCGAAATGGATAAAACCGTGAGTATTTTGCGTGATTTTTTGAGTAGCGATTTTTTAAATATAGCGATAGATAATGCGAATGTTTTTGAAGAGGTTAAAGGATATATCGAAACCATAGCTCCAGATAAAAAAGAGATTGTAAAACAATACAAAGGGAAAGAACCTATTTTTGATTATTATGGTATTTCAAAACAAATTAAAGCCTCTTTTGGAAAAGTAGTACCTATTCGTCGCAATGGAGCCTATTTGGTGATAGAACATACGGAAGCTATGCACGTAATTGACGTAAATAGTGGACATAGAGTGAATGCCGATCAATCACAAGAAGACAATGCCTTAGATGTCAATTTGGAGGCAGCGGTTGAAGTGGCTCGTCAAATGCGTTTGCGTGATATGGGTGGAATTACCGTGATTGATTTTATCGATCAAAGGGAAGCAAAAAATAGAAAAATACTCTATGATAGAATGGTGGAGGAAATGGCAAAGGATCCCTCTAAACATAATGTTTTGCCCCCTACGAAATTTGGACTTATACAAATTACACGACAAAGAGTACGTCCTCAAACACAAATAGATGTTTTGGAAACTTGCCCTACCTGCGGAGGTACAGGTGAAATCAAACCCAGTGTAATGCTTATTGACGAGATTGAAGGCAATATAGAGTATCTTGTGCACGATCATAATGAAAAACATTTTAGTCTATCGGTGAATCCATATATTTATGCCTATTTAAAACAATCTTTTGGTCGCCAACAATTTTTGTGGTGGCGTAAATACAAGCGATGGATTAAAATAAATAAAGTGGCATCACTTCAATTTTTAGAATATAAATTTATTGATCAAAACGGGGAAGAAATAGAAATCTAAACTATGGAAATAAAAGCATCTCAAGATACGCCCCTGATTGAATTGTTGTTGGAGGCCTTTCCGCAAAGCAATAAAACACGTCTAAAAAAAATGATTAAATTGGCCTCTGTGCGCTTTCAAGGTGCGGTGGTCAAGCATCCCGATTTACTTATTAAAAAAGGACAATCGATAGAATTTAAAAAATATACGCCTCAAAAAACATATAGAGAAAAGGCACCTTTTCAAGTAGTTTACGAAGATGCGGATGTGATTGCTGTGCTAAAACCTGCGGGTATTCTTACTGCGGGTAGAACTACGGAAAAAATGCGTTCTATGTTTGGAATGGTACAATCGTGGCTTTCAAAAACCAGTAGTCGGAATCGTAAAAGTGAAAAAGAACGTTTCCCAAAAGTTGAAAAAGTAAAAATAGATAGAAGATATTCTGATAAAAAAGAATCAAGCACGGCTTTGGCTCCTCCAATATTGCTTATGGACACAAAGCCCAAAGCCCCTGAGGCAGCTTATACAATACATCGTTTAGATCGTGAAGTAAGCGGTATTCTTCTTTTTGCCAAAACCGAAAAAGCGCAAATAGCACTTAAGGCAAATTGGGCAAAAGTGGATAAATACTATTATGCGCTTGTGGAGGGAACCCCAGAAAAACCCAAAGGGGTTATTCGTTCTTGGATCTGCGAGGATCATAAGCAAAAAATGTATTCTTTACCCATAGCGGTTACATCGGCGGATACTATTGCATCTACACCTCCTCAAGCCGATGCCAAATTAGCAATTACAGAGTATGAACTCATTGAAAAATATGAGGGTTGTTCACTCTTGCGAGTCAAACTTGAAACAGGACGAAAAAATCAAATTCGATTGCATCTTTCCGATTTAGCTTGTCCGATTATTGGCGATCGTAAATATGGAGCCGATGATACTTATCGAAGACAAGTTCGTTTGTTTGCTTATGCAATTAATTTTCCACATCCTAGTACAGGCAAAATGATAAAAATTGAATTGCCTATGCCCAAAACTTTTTTGGTATTGAACAAGGGGCATGAAAGCTACTAAAAGGGAATAATTGCCCAAAATTCACATTTTTTTTATATCTTTGCAGATTAGACTTGAAACATAGGTCTAAACTAAAATTACGCAAACTATACTATGATGTACAAAATACCAGTAGATAATTTTATTTTTGATTTAGATGGCACTTTGGTGGATTCAATAGGAGATATTGCGTATAGTTTACAAATTGCCTATCAAAATTTAGGTCTTATATACAATCCCGATTTACTTGTGATAGGGCCTCCCTTAGAAGATATTATTGAAATTTTGACCCCTTCAGTTTCTGAAAAACAAAAACAAAATATTATTGCAGAATTTAGAAAACACTATTCGCATAGTGATTTTTCTAGAACAATTCCTTACCAAGGAGTTGTAGAGGTGCTCAAAACACTTCAAAGCCAAGGAAAACGTTTGTTTATAGCAACCAATAAACCCAAAAATGGTTCAAAAATGTTGTTAAATGCGCTTGATTTGAATTATTTTGAATTTGTGGGAACCCCCGATTATATCGAAGGACAGTTGATGACAAAAACGGAAGTAATCAAATACATTGTAGCCAATTATCATTTAGATCCCAACAAAACCCTTATGGTAGGCGATACGCATCCCGATATTATTGCAGGGAAAAACAATCAATTACTCACTTTGGCTTTTACTGGCGGTTATGGCGAAAAAGAAAAAATAGCTTTGGAAGAACCAATTTTGTCCATTCATGAATTTAAAGAAATATTAAATAAAACAAAATAAATACAGATTATGAACAGAGATATATTTGAAGGATTATTCGTTTTAGAATTAGCAAATAATCATTGGGGCAATTTGAGCAGAGGCTTAAAAATCGTAAATGATTTTTCTCAAGTGGTACGATTCAACAATGTAAAAGCTGCAATTAAATTACAATTGAGAGATGTTGATACGTTTATTCACAAAGATTTCAAAGATAGAGCCGATATTCGTTATATCAAAAAAACAATAGATACCAAAATGTCATACGACAATTTTTACGAAATGGTACAAGCAATTCGTAAAGCAGGTTGTATCCCTATGGCAACGCCATTTGATGAAAAATCGGTGGAAATGTGTGTCAATTTAGGCATTCAAATTTTAAAAGTAGCAAGTTCCGATTTAAACGATTGGCCTTTGTTAGAAGCAATTGCTAAAACGCGGAAGCCCGTGGTTCTTTCAACAGGGGGATCTTCTATGAAAGATATAGATGATGTGGTTCGCTTTTTTTCCAATCGGAATATTCCTTTGGCTTTATTGCATTGTGTATCCTTGTATCCTTCCAAAGATAGAGATTTACAATTAAATCAAATAGATTATTTAAAAGAAAGATATCCAAACAATGTGATAGGTCAATCGACTCATGAATTTACCGATTGGAGCAATTCGATGATGATTGCATACGCCAAAGGTGCCAGAGTATTTGAGCGACATATCGACATTGAAGAAGAAGGCTATAAAATTTCTCCCTATTGTTCCACTCCACATCAAATAGATACTTGGTTCAAAGCCTACCATAAGGCTGTTGAAATGTGTGGCGCTCCAGGTTCCCAAAAACGTATTCCCTCCGAAGAAGAGGTAGTATATCTAGATGCTTTGGTAAGAGGTGTATATGCTAAACACGATTTAAAAGCAGGCGATGTTCTCAACCATGAAACCTTAGAAGACGATATCTATATGGCCGTGCCACTTCAAAAAGGACAACTCTCTTGTCGTGAAATTATGTCGGGAGAGGTTTTGTTGAAAGATGTTGCCAAAGACCAAGCTCTTACCATCGAAGACATCGATTCTCCGTATGCGCACAACGATAATTTAAAACAACTTATACAAGGTAGAGGTTTGTAAAATGGCACAGGTAAAACTTAGCGATTTTGTTTTCGATTATTTGAATAAGGCATATCAAGTAGATAAGTTGTTTATGATTGCTGGGGGCGGGGCTATGCACTTAAACGATTCTGTGGGTAAAAATAAAAATATATCCTATTTGTGCAATCATCATGAACAAGCCTCAGCCATAGGAGCCGAAGGATTTGCAAGGATTGCACAAAAAATGGCTGTAGTTGTAGTGACCACAGGACCTGGAGGCACCAATACGCTCACAGGGGTGATAGGTCAATGGTTAGATACAGTCCCAGTGTTGTATATTTCGGGTCAAGTAAAATATGAAACCACTACGGCTTCTTGTTCTAATTTGAATTTACGTCAATTGGGAGACCAAGAAATTAATATTGTAGACATAGTTAAACCCGTCACGAAATACGCCTCTATGGTGACAAATCCATTAGAGATTAAGCAAAAGCTTGACGAGGCTATTTATTGGGCAAATGAGGGCCGAAAAGGGCCTGTTTGGCTAGATATTCCCTTAAATGTACAAGGAGCAACCATCGATACCGAAAATTTAATCGAATTTGTGCCTCCTCTTAAAGAGACCCTTCCATTTGAAACGGAACTACAGGATCTAATCGATTCCATAGAAAAGTCGGAACGACCTGTTATCATTGCTGGAAATGGAATTAGAGTGGCAGGTGCAGCCGATGATTTTTTACACCTACTAGCACACTACAAAATACCCGTAGTTTCTTCGTTTTTAGCTTGTGATTTGATACCCTCCGATCATCCTTTGTATATTGGGAGATTGGGAACCATAGGCAATCGACCAGGAAATTTTGCTGTTCAAAATTCTGATCTTTTGATTTGTATAGGTACGCGTAATAATATTCGACAAATTTCGTATAATTGGAAAGCTTTTGCAAGAGAAGCCAAAAAAGTGGTTATAGATATAGACCCTGCAGAACTCAAAAAACCAACTTTACAAATAGATCTCCCCATAGTGGCGGATGCCAAATTGTTTATTCAAAAATGGATACAAAAAGCGGAATTGCTTGTACCTAAAGATTTTTCGCAATGGATACAATGGAATCAAGAGAGAAAAACAAAATACTCGGCCTTTTTGCCAGAATATAAAACAGTAAAAGAGGGCGTGCATCCATATTATTTACTGTTTGAACTTACCAAATTGCTAAAAGAAAACGATATTGTAGTTACAGGCAATGCAACGCCAAGTATTGTGTATTTTCAGTTAGGAGAGATCAAAAAAAATCAAAGAGTATTGTGGAATTCAGGTTGTGCAGCTATGGGATATGATTTGCCTGCAGCCATTGGTGCGGCTTTTGCTTCCAACGGAAAACGAGAAGTTATCTGTTTGGCAGGAGATGGTAGTTTGCAAATGAATATACAAGAATTGCAAACTTTGGTTCAACATCAATTGCCCATTAAATTATTTGTGTTAGATAACCAAGGATATATTTCGATAAAACAAACCCAAGAAAATTTCTTTCAAGGACGATTGACAGCCTGTGGTACTAGTTCGGGAGTGAGTTTCCCAGATTTTGCAAAACTTACAGAAGCCTACGGATTGCCCACGCTTGTGATAGATCAACACGAAGGATTATCCCAAAAATTACAAAACGTATTACACACCTCAGGTCCTATCGTTTGCCATGTGAAATTACGTACCGATTATAAATTTTTACCTAAAACAGCCTCTGTTCAAAAAGCCGATGGATCTATGGTGTCGCGACCTTTAGAAGATATGTATCCATTTTTGGATAGAGAAGAATTTTTACAAAACCTTTTAATACATCCTCTAAATGAATAAAATGCCTATAATTATATATGGGGCAGGTAATAATGGAAAAAAACTACTTCAATATTTTCAAAATGCACACCGAGAAGTGTTGTTTTTTCTTGATAAAACGCCTAAAAATAGCATAGACAATAAAGCTGTTTTTTCTTTGTTGGAAATTCCTGAAATAGATAGATCTAAGGTGGATGTATATATTTCTATATTCAATAGAGACGTAGATGTTTCAGTTATACAACAAGATTTGCTCGCTTTACATTTTGTAAATGTATATTCGATGATGGAGTTGGTTCAACAAGAAGCCGCTTTTGCAAATCATAGTTTAGATTCATATTGGCTTACTTCTCCTGTTTTTTTTGAAACACATAAGAAACAATTTGAACAAGCGCAAAATTTATTTACAGATCCAGAAAGTATTTCTATTTTTCAACGTACTTTTCAAGCAAGATTGCTTGCTAAAGCGGAACTATTACCTAAACCAAGACCCATTGAAGAACAATATTTTTCGGAAGATATCCCACTTAAAAATGTGCATTCGTTTGTAGATGCAGGCGCTTTTGATGGAGACACACTTCCTTTTTTATTAAAAAAATATCCTGCTCTGCATACGTATTTAGGTTTTGAACCAGATCAAAAGAATTTTGATGCTTTATCGAAGCAGATCAAATTGAATTATGCAAAGCAGATCAACAATATTAGTATCTATCCTTGTGGTTTATGGAGTAAAACTGAAATTCTAAAATTTTCAGATAATAATGGGGAAGCTTCAGCCATAGGTGAAAGCAGTGAGGGAATTTCTATACAGTGCTTAGCTTTGGATCAAGTTGTATTTAATACGCAAATAGATTATATAAAAATGGATATAGAAGGGGCGGAGCTACAAGCACTTTATGGAGCTGAACAAACAATTCGTACGCATCAACCAAATTTAGCCATTTGTGTATATCATCAACCCGAACATTTGTACACGATTCCTCTTTTACTTAATTCTTGGCATTTAGGCTATACGTTTTATTTGCGTCAATATGGTTTTTATGGTTTTGACTTAGTTTTATATGCAATTCCCACTCTACTTGTCCACCAATAAACTTTCCAATTGAATTGTGTTTTGTTGGTTGTGATACCACTCAAATAATTCTTTAATGGCTTGGTGTATGGGTGTAAATTGCACTTCTTTCATTTCCTTTTGCAATCGATCGTTGTTGCCACTATATTCTAAGCCCATACCAGGAGTTCCCACTTGAATTTCATTTGCATTGCCCGACATATTTTGTATGATTTCGGCAATATGAAGTAAAGAAATAGACTGATTGGGGGTAATATTATACGCTTTATATGCCATTTTATTTTGAAGAAAATAATCTAAAATAGGTAGTAAATCGGCAATGTAGAGATAGTCAAATTTTCTATCTTGGCGTAGTGTAATAGGTAAGTTATAGAGTGTTTTACAAATAGCATTAGAAATAAAACGAATGGCATACTCTTCGTATTTCCCAAAAATTCCAAAAATGCGTAAATCGATGATATTCTCAGTGCTTTCAATATATTTTCCACAAATATATTTATTGTACCCATGTTCGTCGGTGGGGATATGTGTGCCAAAATACGTTTCTTTCATTTTGGGCTCATAGTATCGCATATCATAAATGGCCCCAGAACCGATATTCAACATTTTTTTATATTTATCTGCATGTCGAGCCAAATTGAAAAACATACGTGAATTGGTATAGAGTAAATCCGCATGATCTTTTGCATTGCGATGGCCAGGTTTGGCTGCGGCATGAATTACAAAATCAATTTTATTGTTTTCAAAAAAAGCATCTACTTGATCGGTATCGGCCGTATTGAGTTCTTTACTCGAAGGAGCTAGAATATGATATTTGTCTTTTAAAAAAGATTCTTTGATGTTTTTGCCTATAAAGCCGTTGCCGCCAGTAAGTAAGATTGTGTTCATTTTGCTTAGGTATTATAAACAAATAATAGTATTCTTTAATCCCCTATTTTTGATTTGTTTGCTGATTTCTGAAGAAAACAAAGCTGAAATTACTACGATGTCAAAGGTATTGTCTGTCAACTTAAAAAGAGCCTCTGGTGAAACCACCTCTTTTTCTAAAATATGCATGCCCCATTTTTTGGAATCGGAATCAACAAAAAATAGAATATTTGCCTCTCCTAAATTAGTTTCTTGGAGTATGCGAGCGGTATAGTTGCCTGCACCCCAAATTACAATTGGTTTTTGATTTTGGATATTTGATTGTAATTTGGTAATTGGATGATCGTTTTTTGATAAGTCTATATAGTTTAAAATAGAGTTGCGTAAAGTTTGTGTATTACAAAAATGGCTATTGTTTCCATTTGTTTTTTCAAACAGAGAATAGACGGCGGGATACTCTTGATTTTCGGCTACAGTCATGGTTTTTGTAGCAGAGGCAATATATTTGAAATGATGTTTTTCAAACAAATTTCGATGTGCATCGGTGTCAAAATGATTGATATGTTCGGTGTCAAAATAATAATAAGGCACAATATAAAAATCGGTATATTGGGCTGCATTCGGTGTTTCGATATACACACATCCTTTTTCAGCAAGAAGCGAATGTACGTTATCTACGGCCGTAGATAAATCGCAAATATGTTCAAAAACATGTGAGAGAATAATAAAATCAAATTGTTTAGAGAGTGTTTTTTCAAACAAATTGCCTTGTACGGCTTTAATTCCTTTTTCTCTTATTGTTTTTACACAATTGAGCGAAGGGTCAAACCCCATAATATTTGAAAATCCTTTTTGTTTTAATGCAAATAATATACCGCCATTTCCACAGCCAATATCCAAAATTTTTGCCTCTTTATTGTTTATAAAATTTGCAATTGTATTTGCGGTTTCTTCTATTCTATGCAAATCATATATCGTATCACCTCCCCCTGAGGCGGTGTGTTTGTCTTCATATTTTGACATCTCTTGATAAAAACGATTGTACGTAGATTGCGCTGCGGGCGTATCGGCAAATACAAATCCACAATGTGGACAATAAACAATATCATATTCTGAAGGCAAAAGATGCGTGTCCGATAATAAAAATTGTTGGGTATGTAAAACTTCGCCTTCTTTTGCTTGGCAGATAGGACAAGGTCTATATAAGGTTTTCAGCGATTTTTCATTTTTCATTTTGGCAAACTTCTCCTATTTTTTCAATCATATAATCAAGCATTTTTTTGGACATGCCAGGATAAACGCCTATCCAAAATACATCCTTCATAATTTGATCGGTATTTTTTAGATCTCCTACCACTCTAAAGCCTGTTTGAGCGTTTCGCATTTGATCAAAGCAAGGATGTTTGATCAAATTGCCTGCAAATAGCATGCGAGTTTGTATATTGTTTTTTTCGAGATGAGAAACTAGCGTGTTACGTGTAAATCCTGCTTCAGGGCGTACACAAATTAAAAATCCAAACCAACTAGGATCTGTGTTTTCTGAAGCTTGGGGCAGAATTAATTGAGCACTATATGCTTGAAGAGCCAAGCGCAAATAATTCCAATTTTCTTTGCGTGCTTTGATAATTGAAGGTAATTTGTCCAACTGTGCACAGCCAATGGCTGCTTGCATATCGGTTACTTTCAAATTGTATCCAAAATGAGAATAAACATATTTGTGATCATAGCCTAAAGGTAAATCGCCAAATTGTTGGGTAAAGCGTTGTTTACAGGTATTGTCTTTGCCCGAATCGCACCAACAATCTCGTCCCCAATCTCGAAAAGAATTTACTATTCGATGCAATTGTGCAGAATGGGTATATACGGCTCCTCCTTCACCCATAGTGATATGGTGGGGAGGATAGAAAGAAGAAGTGCCAATATCTCCGATAGTTCCTGTATATTTCCATTCCCCATCAATAAAATACTTTGAACCTAAGGCATCACAATTGTCTTCAACTAACCAAAGAGAATGGGCCTCACAAAAAGCTTTTATTGCGTTTAAATCGAAAGGATTTCCAAGTGTGTGCGCAATCATAACCGCTTTGGTTTTGGAGCTTAGGGCGGCTTCTAATTGGGTGATATCAATATTATAAGAAGGAATAGTCACATCCACAAATACGGGGATGGCTCCAAATTGAATGCAAGGGGTAATGGTTGTGGGAAAACCTGCGGCCACGGTAATTACTTCGTCGCCACGTTTGATGGCGCGGTCGCCTAGTTTAGGAGAGGTCAAGGCCATAAATGCCAATAAATTTGCCGAGGATCCCGAATTGGTAAGCGAGCAATATTTTACATTTAAAAATTGTGCAAATTCTGTTTCAAATTTGGTACTGTAAGGACCTGTGGTGAGCCAAAAATCAAGAGATGCACTTACCAAATTTTCTAATTCTGCAGAATCAAAAAAACGTCCTCCGTAATTAATTTTATCGCCTACTGAAAATTCTTTTTTTTGAGCTTCAAAGGTTTCGGTGTAATATTCTTTTACGAGTTTTAGAATTTCTTCTCTTTTTGTCATAATGAAAGGTATTCGTCAATCTGTTTATCCGTTAATTGTGCAATGCTTGAAGGACTTTTGTAGTAATCGAGGTACCATGCCAACGACCATTCCAAAGCTTGACTTGCATTGAGTTTGGGTTGCCATTCTAATTCTTTTTTTGCTAAAGAAATATCCAATTTCAACAAATTAGCTTCATGCACTTGCTCCGTATTGGTTTCAATACGATAGCTTCCATGTCCCCATAATTGAATGGCCATGGCGGTCATTTCTTCTACGGTAAGTGTATCTTCGGCACAAGGTCCAAAATTAAAGGCTTTAGGTATACTTTGGTATTGTTTTCCGCCTAGTAAACCCAAGTGTAAATACCCACACAAAGGTTCTAAAACATGTTGCCAAGGACGTACGGCTGTGGGATTGCGTAAAATAATTTCTTCGGATTGCTCCAATGCTTTTACAATATCGGGAATCAAACGATCTTGAGCCCAATCTCCTCCTCCAATTACATTGCCTGCACGGGCGGTAAGTATCGCTTTTTTGTGTTTGGCATATTTGTCAGGATGAAAAAAAGAATTTCTAAAAGAATTAATAACTAATTCGGCACAGGCTTTACTCGCTGAATACGGATCATAGCCTCCTAGAGGATCACATTCGCGATATGGATATTCCCATTCGTTATTATGATATACCTTGTCGGTGGTAATCATAACAAGGGTGCAAGCCTTGTCAAGCTCACGTACTGCATTCAATATATTTGCGGTGCCTATGGCATTGACGTAAAAAGTATAGGAAGGGTCTTCGTAGGATAAGCGCACCAAAGGTTGTGCCGCCAAGTGAAAGATAAAATCTGGTTGAAACTTTTTGATTTCATCAGAAAGATGAGAAATATTTAAAATATTTCCAAAAACATTCTCACAGCAATGGTCAATATGGAGTGCATCAAAAAAACAAGGTCCTTTATTGGGAATTAAGGCGTAGCCTTTGACCTCAGCGCCTAAAATATTTAAAATTTTGACAAGCCATCCTCCTTTAAAACCTGTATGGCCAGTTATAAAAACTCGTTTCCCTTTATATTGATTGAGATTTACCATATCTTATTTCCATGTTTTCCAAGGAGCGGATCCTTGTTCCCAGAGTTGATTTAATTCTTCTTTATCGCGTAAAGTATCCATGGGTTTCCAAAATCCAAGATGTTGAAACATCTGCATTTGGTTTGCACTTGCCAAATTTTCCATAGGAATACGTTCAAAAATAACTTGATCGCCTTGCGGTATATAATCAAAAACTTCAGGTTCACAAACCATATAGCCTCCATTAATCCAGGCTCCATCCCCTTGCGGTTTTTCCATAAAGGATTTTATTTGATTGTTGTCTCCAATTTCTAAAGCCCCAAAACGACCCATAGGTTTTACCCCTGTAAGTGTACAAAGTTTGCCCCCTTCTTTATGAAAGGCCAATAAACGATCAATATTAATATCGGCTACTCCATCCCCATAAGTGAGCATAAAAGGTTCATTCCCAATATAGGGTTGAATACGTTTAATGCGGCCCCCAGTCATTGTGTTTAAACCCGTATCAATTAGCGTTACTCGCCAAGGTTCAACGGCAGAATCGAGTACTTCGATAGAATTATGTGCAAGGTCGATGGTTAAATTGGAGCGATGTCTAAAATAATTGGAAAAAAACTCTTTGATCATATAGCCCTTATAACCACAACAAATTACAAAATCGTTTATTCCATACGCAGAATAAATTTTCATAATATGCCATATTATGGGCATAGTGCCTATTTCGACCATTGGTTTTGGTTTGAGAACGGTTTCTTCGGAAAGACGAGTACCTGTGCCTCCAGCGAGTATTACAACCTTCATGATGTAAATAATTTTAATAAATAAGTTTTATCCCCGTTTTATACATAGTGCGTATTGATATGTGTATGCAAAGGTACATTTTTTTTGTAAAGATTAAAAATTGACTCTTTCTTTTTCTATGACTAAAGGGCGTTTACGTACTTGGGTATGAATAGCTCCAATATATTCTCCAATGATGCCGATAAAAAATAATTGAATAGAGGAAAAGAAAAAAAGTCCAATCACCAAAGGGGCAGTACCTATACTAAATTCATCCCAAAAAATTAATTTATAAACGAAATAAGCAATTGCAACTAACAAACTGAGCATAGCTACACCAAACCCAATAAAACTGGCCAAACGAAGAGGTAATTTAGAGTGGTTGACAAATCCCAACATCCCAATATCATACAAAGTATAAAAATTGTTTTTCGATTTTCCGTTTTTACGGGAGGGTTGTGTGTAGGGAACATCGTATCGGTTGTAGCCCATCTCGGCAATCATTCCACGAAAATAGGGATAAGGATCGTCAATAGTACGTAATATTTCTATAAAAGATTGATCATAGAGGCCAAAGCCTGTAAAATTGCTAATATGTTCGGTGTCGGAAAAACGAGCAATCACTTTGTAAAATAGTTTGCGAGCCAAGAACATAAATGGATTTTCTTTACTTTTGTTTTTGATCCCGATTACAATTTTATAGCCTTCTTCCCATTTTTTGATAAAGGTAGGAATCATTTCTGGAGGGTCTTGCAAATCGGATACAAGCGTAATTACAGCATCGCCATGTAATTGTAATAATCCATAATAAGGAGAACGAATATGCCCTGCATTTTTGGCATTGAGAATGAGTTTTACATTTTTATCTTTAGCTGCTAATTGACGAAGAATTTCAACGGTGTGATCCGTAGAGGCATTGTCGATAAAAAGAAGTTCGTATTCGTATTCAGGGAGGGTGTCAAATTGGGCTTTAACTTGTTTGTAAAGTTCTGCTACATTTTCTTCTTCATTGAAACAAGGCGAAAGGATACTTATTTTTTTCATTATGAAAATAATTTTAATACATAGATTGCTTAAGATACTTCCCTTAAATTTTGTGCGTTTTTAAGTTTTTTATAAGGTCTTCAATATGCCAAATTTATGGATATTTATTGATGACAATATGTTTTTTTTGTAAACAGTAAAATCAAAGAAATTAAGAGTATACAAAGATAAATCTAATAAATTGAAAAAAAAAATGTAATTTTGTGCTTGAAAAACCAATCGAAAAAATAAAAAATCACGAACAGATATACGTATCACAATTAATATTTGAGGAGGAATCCAAATATGAATAGTAAAAATATACTACTTGCTATAAAACAAGAACCTTGGAAATGGATTTTTATATTATTGGCTACAATCGCTTTATTTGCTATGGTGCGAATGAGTTTAGATGCAGGTGCTAGCGGGGATGAAATAACGCATCAAACACAAGCAAAAGCGGTCTACGATTTTTATAGAACAATGGGTAAAGATACTACGGCCATTGCGTTTAGTGAAACCAATAATCTTCCTCAGTATGGGCAAGTGGTGGACAATTTGGCGTATGCAGTAGCACGTATTTTTAATATTGAAGATACAATATTGGTACGACATATTGTCAATTCCATATTTGGATGGCTTATTTTGCTTTTTGGGGGTTTGCTTGCTTATCGTGCAGGTGGCAAATGGCGAGTGGCCGTTTTGGCTTTGATTTTACTGTTTTTTTCTCCTCGTTTGTTGGGACATGCGCTCAATAATATGAAAGATTTAAGTCTTGCTACGGCAATGCTTATGGGGGTTTATTATATGGTGGTGTTTTTCCAAGAATTTCCCAAGCCTAAAAAATCTACCTATATCATGCTTCTTGTAAGTATTGGATTTGCCATAGCCGTGCGTATAGGTGGGCTTTTGTTAATTCCCTATTTAGGGCTTTTTGCTTTGGTATATTTGATCAAAACCTATTCGTTGAAATCCTTGTTTTCAAAACCAAATAGTAAATATTTTTGGTTGATGTTTAAATGGGGCTTTTTTGTATCGGTGGGAGGTTATATTTTGGCTTTATTGTTTTGGCCTTATGCCATGGTTAGTCCTATTGCACATACCACCGAAACCTTTGGTTCTATGTCGCAATTTGCCATTGGCATTCGTCAACTTTTTGAAGGTAGTATTCAGTGGTCGGATGCGCTTCCTTGGTATTATACACCCAAGTTTATAGCGATTACTACGCCTATTGCTGTTTTAGTGGGTGCGCTCATTTATATGGTTACAGGTTGGACCAAAGCACGTCGATTTACTACATTTATTTTATTTTTCGCATTTGCTTTTCCTGTTTTTTGGATTGTATACTCAAATGCGAATGTTTACGGAGGATGGAGACATGCTTTGTTTGCTTATCCAACGCTTGTTGTAATGGCCGCTTTGGGTTTCGACTCTTTGGTGGATTTATTTAAAAATAAATATCTGCGTATTTTCTTTATGATTTTGCCTATTTTACTTTTGATCAATCCTATTATACATACATTTAAAAATCATCCTTATCAGTATGTTTTCTTCAATAAGTTCATAGGAGGAACCGAAAAAGCGTTTGGGAATTATGAAATGGATTACTATTATCACAGCACACGTGAAGCAGCGGAATGGGTAATTAAAAATGCAGAAAAATCACCTTTACAAACTTCCGATAAAATAAAAGTGGCCACCTGGCATATAGCTTCGGTTGAAAATTATTTCCGTCATGATACAGCGCGTTTCCAGCCCACATTTACGCGTATTTATCAAATGGGGAATGATGATTGGGATTATGCTATTTTCACGGTTACAGGGATGAATCCAGAATGGCTCAAAAATTCAAAAATGTTTCCTCCTTCCAATACGGTATATACAGTTAAAGTGGACAATGTGCCTATTTGTATAGTGTTGAAACGCCTCGACAAATCCGATATGTATGGCTATCAAGCAATGCAAGCAGGAAAAATGGATACGGCAGTTGTTTTATTGCGCAAAGCATTAAATGTAAATCCTTACAATGAACAAGCTCTCGAAAATTTGGCAGATGTATATACTCGGATAGGAAATGTAGATAGTGCTTATATTTTGGCAGCACATTGGGCAAGTAATGTACCCACCAACACTTCGGCTTTAAATTTATTGGCAAATGTTTATTTTGCGAGAGAAGACTATACAAATGTAGTGTTGATGTCAAATAGAATTAAAGATTTAAGTCCTAAAGATGCCACGGGTTATTGGATTGCTGCACATGCGTATTTGCGGATGAATAATATGCAAATGGCTTTATCGGAATTACAAGCTTTGATAGCTGTACGTAATGATTTCAAGCCTGCCTATCAGTTGATGGCGCAAATTTATCAATCGGCAGGAGATAGTCAATCGGCACAAAGATGTATGGAAATTGTGAGTCAATTGCCCTAGAGAGAGTCTTTGTGCATTATTTTTTCAATTTCACTTTTTTGTAGTATCTTTGCATGCAAAAATAATTTTAAAAATGAAATCTATCTTACATTTAATTCAATCTATTTTACATATACGTATTATTCGTTTTTTTTTAGTAGCTGGTTTAAATACGTTGTTTGGAGTAAGTGTTTATTTTATTTTACGCTATTCGGGTTTGCACTATGCTGTAGCCGCACTTTTGGGACAAATTATAAGCGTACTATTTAATTTTAAAACGTATGGCACTTTAGTTTTTAAAAACAAGGATAATTATTTAATTTTTAGATTTATTGCGGTATATGCCTTTTTGTATCTTTGCAATATTACGGGAATATGGATTTTCAAACAAATCTATCCTACGAATGAATATATGGACTATATCGCAGCTGTAATCTTAGTAATTCCTATTGGATTTTTGGGTTATATACTCAATAAAACATTTGTGTATCATACCAAAAAATCACAATTTACCTTTGACGAAGAACCTGAACAAAACGAGGAGGAAATCATAAATAAAGGAAATGACCAATAACAAAATTGCTGCCTTTGGGATTGCCGCATTAGTGCCCTTTACAAGTCTAATTAGCCATACGTGGCTTCCTGTATCTCCAAGTCTGTTCTTTTTTCTTATAGCGGCTGTTTGCGCCCTTTTCATGTATGATCCTTTATTGACAAGAACCTGCCGTATTCAAAAATCCATTTTGAATGGAGAAACACAAAAAGTTTTGCTATTTCCTTTGCTATTTGTTTTCTATATATTGTTTTCACAATATTTTATGGGAGCTCCTTTTACCCGTGCTTTTGGTGTTTGGTCTGGCGTTTTTTATTTGATAGTACTCATTCTTTTATCGCAAGATATATCTGTACATACTTGGGCCAAAAAGGTGGATTGGTTTGTTAAAATCTCTGCCCTAGTTTATACTTTTGAAGCGATTGCACGCTATGCTGTTAGTTTATATTTTTTATACACAGGCGAGAATACATATAATTGGATTTATAAGTTTAAGTTTTTTGGACCTATGTATTTTGAGAGTAATGGCACCGCGATACATTTGATCATACTTATTTTCTTTACCTTTTGGTGGGCGGAGCAAAGAAAACAAAAATGGTATGGGCTAAAGATTTTATTTATTGTTTTGTTGGGCTTAACCATTTCTAGAGCCTGCATGTTGGCCGCGCTAATAGGTTTTATTTATTTTTATTTTTTACGAGGAAAAATGGGCCGTGTTTGGATCCGCAATATTCTGTTGTTTTTGACCGCAATAGTTTTAGTATTTGGTATTTTTATTTATCCGAATATTTCGTACGATATAAGTTTTATTTCTAAGTTTGAAATTTTTGAACAAGCCATTAATTATTATAAAGATGTGGAAATAATGCCTTTGTTTTTTGGGGTAGGGATTTCAAATTCGCAAGAATATTTGGGTATTTATGCGCATAATTATTTTTTAGTATTTTTGATGGAAACAGGCATTGTGGGTTTGCTAATTTTGTTGGCTATGTTTTATAGCTTTTACAAATATACGTCTGCTTCAGCACTATGTATTTTGATTCCTTTCTTTTTTGCCACCGCTTCGTCAACGGTTACCTTTTTGCCCGATTTATATCTTTCGGTAGCAGTGATGTATTTGTATGTTTCTCAAAAAAAGAGTAACTTTACACCCCTTAATGGATAGACTGATACTTTTTAATAAATAAAGAGATAAGTTTTTATATTCATTAGTATAAATTCAGTATAAAATATGCTCGCAACTCCTTTAGAATGGCTTGATATTACTCGCATTGCTTGTGCTTTTGCAGTTTCTTTGGTACTTTGTATAGGCTTGATACCTAAAATAAATTATATTGCACGTAGTAAAGGACTTTTAAATCATCCAGACACACGAACCTCACATCGCTATGGCACGCCTAATTTTGGAGGTGTTTCAGTATTTTTGGCTTTTACGGTGGCGTTTATGTTGTTTTTAAAGTGTGATACCATACTCGCTCAAAATTTCAAATATTTAAGTCTTTCGTTTTTGTTTATATTTTTTGTAGGTCTCAAAGATGATATTATGGTGATGTCGGCCGAAAAAAAATTGATGGCACAAATTTTTGTTGCCGTTTTGTTGGTGTATGGAGGCATACATTTTACCAATTTACATGGTTTATTTAATATAGGTGAGTTGAATGAATTGACGAGTGTAATTCTGAGTACTTTTGTGATTATAGTATTGATTAATGCGTTTAATTTGATTGATGGAATTGATGGTTTAGCCTCTTTGTTAGGCTCTATAATTTTAACTGTATTTGGATTTTGGTTCTATATCAATCACATTATCGATTGGGCTGTAATTTGTTTTTCAATGGTGGGGGCTTTGTTTGCTTTTTTCTTTTTCAATGTATATGGACTTAGAAATAAAACTTTTTTGGGAGATTCGGGCTCTTTATTATTGGGATTAGTAGTGGCTGCAGTAGTAATTCAATTTAATGAATCCAATTTAAATCCTTTGTTGCCATATCGTTTTTTATCGGCTCCAGCAGTGTCGTTTGGAATTATAATCTTACCCGTGGTGGATGTGGCCAGAGTTTTCTTTATACGGATTTTGGAGGGACATTCTCCTTTTGCGGCTGATAAAAATCATTTCCATCATCGTTTGTTGGATTTAGGATGTAGTCATATTCAAGCAACGTTTGTTTTGTGTGGAGTAAGTGCAATTTTTATAGGAGTGAGTTTGCTGATGAACAGCTGTGGAATATTAAAATTATTGGCGGTCTTAGTAGGGATGGTTTTAATTTTTATTGCGATATTGGAATATCTACATTATAAATGGATGAAGAAAAAAGAGAAGGAAATGAGGACTTTTGTTAGTCATGATGATGTGTAAAGTTTATTGAAATCGTAAATCCCAAACGCCCACTTCCAAACAATCACTTAACACCTTTCTCAATTCGATAGAATCTAAAATATATCCTTCGGGTGACCATGGATTTATGCAAATTCCCAAGAGTTTGGTTTGTCGAACCACTCTTACTTCTCCCATACTTTTGCTATACATTTGCCAAGCCAAGGGACTTGCAAATACTTTGCTAAAATCGGGAATAATCAAGTGTTTTTTTTGCAATCTCAAAAATTCTAACAACGCATCATTGACAACTCCAGCCACATAAATATAGGGATATTCTTTTTTAATTTTGTGTTTATTTAAAGTCAATAAAAGAGGGGATACAATACCTAAAGAATGTACGTCAAGTTTTGCATCAATCCCCCAAACTCCTTGTTCAATGGGTGCTAATTGCGTGCGTAAATTTGTGTCTTCAACCAAAGGTAAACGAATTAAATCGTATTGAAATTTTGTTTTTTGCACTAAATGGGTCAAGGATTTGGAAAGAGCGGCACCTGTACACAAAATCATAGCTTCTGCAATGGCGGGTGAAGCTAGACTCATACGCGAAAGAGCCCCGTCGATTAAACATGTTTTTGCGCCCAAATTTTGCATTGTATTTACAAAATCGAGCAAGCCTTGCGTGTGCGAACTTCCTGATAAAATTAGCTTGCCTTCTGTTTTGATTCTAGCGGTAATTAATCTTCCCAAAGCGGTTTGTTGTGCACTTACATCTAGAATTTCGCAAGTGCTTTGTCGTTGTGCAAAATGTTTTTCGGAGGTTTGCACTAACATATTTTCATAAAAGGTAATTTCGGGTTTTGCGGTTTGATAAACGGCATCGGCCGACTCTCCATCTACGCCAATAGACGTAATAGCAAGAGCCTCTCCATGATGTTTATAATGGCTTAAAATATAGTTTAAACATTCTGTTTTCCCTGTATTCTTAGCCATCCCCACAATGGAAAGGCTTTTGTATTTGGGTATCTCACCAATAAAAGGCATGATCTATTTTTTTCCTCTGATTTTGCGTTCCAAATCACAAGGTTCTAACGCAATTTGTTTTCCATGAATGAGTGAGCTTACTCCTTCATCGCGCATACAATTATCCTCACAAGGACAAGGATTGTGATAGTTTGTAGGTTCGGTATAGGTAGTAATTACGCCTTCATAATTACGTAAAATTACCTTGCCCGTGGCTTGCGTAATTAAATAGTTGGGCATCACAGGAATTTTGCCACCACCTCCAGGTGCATCTACAACAAATGTAGGTACGGCATACCCTGAAATATGTCCACGTAGACCTTCAATAATCTCAATACCTTTGGATACGGGGGTACGGAAATGTTCCAAGCCCATAGATAAATCACATTGATAAATATAATAAGGACGTACACGCATTTTTACCAATTTGCATACTAGATTTTTCATGATAGATACACAGTCGTTGACCCCAGCCAAAAGCACCGATTGATTTCCTAAAGGAATTCCAGCATTGGCCATGCGTTCACAGGCTGCAATGGATTCAGGGCTTACTTCATTGGGATGATTAAAATGGGTATTGATCCAAATGGGATGATATTTTTTGAGCATATTTACCAAATCGTCGGTAATTCTTTGAGGGCAAACTACGGGTGTTCGGGTCCCTAAACGAATAATTTCTACATGAGGAATTGCACGCAAGCGTTGAATAATAGATTCCAACATTTTATCATTTACCATAAGTGCATCCCCTCCAGATAAAAGCACATCGCGCACTTGAGGTGTGCGAGCAATATAATCTATTCCTGCTTGAATTCTATCGGTGGTTGATTCACAATCTTTTTGTCCTGCAAAACGACGACGGGTACAGTGACGGCAATACATGGAGCACATATCGGTAATTAAAAATAATACACGATCTGGATACCGATGAGTTAAGCCTGGAACGGGCGAATCGGTGTCTTCATGCAAAGGATCTTCCAAATCGGCTGCTGAAATAACGGTTTCTGCGGCTGTGGGAATGGCTTGTTTACGAATAGGGCAATGTGGATCATTGGGATCAATTAAACTCAAATAGTAGGGCGTAATGGCCATACGTAAAGTTTTTAATGATTTTTTTATTCCCTCTTCTTCTTGTGGAGTGAGAGCAATAAATTGCTTGAGTTGATCTAAGGTCTCAACTCGATTTTTAACTTGCCATTTCCAATCGTTCCATTCTTGGTCGGTAACTTTTGGAAACAGTATTTTTCTTTGAGATTCCATTATATAGTTTTTTAATTTTTCATTAAACATAAAGACGTTCAAAAAGTTCACGTATAGGTTTTGATTGTCGAATAATATCGAGGGTTAAATTGGCATGTCCTTTGGCATAGCCATTGCCCACGATTAAATGAATATCTTTGCCCACACCTTCTGCACCTAAAGCCGCTTTGGTAAAGGAAGTGGCCATAGAAAAAAAGTAAACACAACCTTGTCCTTTGGTAATAAGGATCGAAGTCATTTCGGTGGAAGGAACATTCACATTATTGATTGTAACATCACAACCTCTTTGTCCTGTAATCGCAATCACTTTATTGTATACGTCCATCACGTTGGTGGCATCGGCTACAATTACATGATTTGCCAAATGCATATCTAAGATGCGTTGGGCATTTTCTTTTGAAAATTCAACTACAATTACGTTTCCATAAACGCCTGCATTTTTCATGGCTTGATAACAACATAAGATGCCCGATTTCCCTCCTCCACCAATAATACATACGGTATCGCCTTCTTTTACTAATCGATCCACTTGTGCTGGAGCGCCAGCCACATCAAGAGCCGCTAGTGCCAATTTCTCAGGAATATCCGTAGGAAGTACGGCAAACAAACCGCTTTCAAATAGAATGGCTTGCGCCTCTACATCTACTTGATCGGAGTTTGGATCTAGTTTTACAATATTTTTTATCAAAAGGGGCGTTAGCGAAAGTGAAACTAAAGTTGCAATTCTATCGCCCACTTTTACCTTGGTAGGATTGTGAAAATTAGGTCCTATTTCCTTGACCGTGCCAATGAGCATACCCCCTGAACCTGTGACGGGATTTTGCATTTTACCACGTTCGGAAACAATATTGAGAATCATTGTCTTCATGGCTTGTGCATCCTGCTTACAAGCTGTTTTGATTTGCGTATAACTTGCCGAATCAATATTCAAGGTTGAAACATCTATGAGCATTTCATTGTCATAGATGTTCATGGTATTATCCAATTTTAATGCAGGTTGGGGTAATGTTCCCTTAGGCGAGAGTACTCTGTGTGTTCCGTAACGGCATCCCTTTTCCATGATATTAAGAAGCATAGAGTTCGGTGAATACTTTGCGTAATTTTTCACTTTCACGAAGAATATTGAGCGTGATTTCGGCATGTCCTTTAGTGTAGCCATTGCCCACAATCATAGTTACATCACTGCCCACTCCTTCGGCTCCTAAAGCCGCTTTGGTAAAGGAAGTGGCCATAGATAATAAAAACACGACTCCCGTGTCTTTGGTGCAAATAATTGAGGTCATTTCTGTATTCTCAATGTTGACATTGTTGATACATACATCCGCCAATTTGCCATTGGTAAGTTTTTCTACTATATCGTATACCGCTGCTGGACGAGTGGCATCAGCTGAAAAAACATAATCACACAAACCAAGTTCTTGTAAACGTTTGGTTGATTTTTCGCTATGGCAAAGACCAATTACTTTTCCTGTAACGCCTGCACGTTTTTTAGCTTCATAGCAGCAAAGCATACCCGATTTACCGCCAGCTCCAATAATCAAAACTGTATTGCCAGATTGTACTAATTTGGCAGTTTGGGCAGGTGCACCTGCTACGTCTAAAGCCGATAATGCAAGTGTTTCGGGCATATCGGAAGGAATTTTTGCATAAATTCCACTTTCAAATAAAATGGCTTTTCCGTCAATATCTACTTGATCAATTTCGGGACGAATATCTTTGATTTTATCAATTCTTAAAGGGGTAAGTGAAAGGGATACTAAGGTAGCAATTTTGTCGCCTTCTTTTAAATCAATTTTTCCTTTGAGTGCATCACCTATTTTTTCTACGGTACCTAAAAGCATACCTCCAGAACCAGTCACAGGATTACGATGTTTTCCTTGTTTAGCAACAATACCAAGCATAATCTCAGCTATTTTAGCTTTATCTCCACCAGCTTGTTCTGCAATTTGGGTAAAACTAGCAGAGTCTATATTAAGTGTTTGTACATCTATGAGAATTTCATTATCATAGATTTCATCCATATTGTTGTCAATTTTATTTGCGGGTTGTGGCAATACGCCAACGGGTTCAATGACACGGTGTGTACCGTATTTGTTTCCTTTTTTTTGCATAGTAGTAAACGGTTTTTTATGAATAATAAATATTTTGTTTTTATAAGTGTAGAACTTACAAAGATACGATTTTTTCACAATTATTTAATACTTCTCTGTCAATAAATCATTTTTTTTAGTACTTCTCTTGCAGAGCTGCCAAAGACAAAGCCCCATCTCTCGATTTATCCAGAGATGGGGCTTTGTCTTTGCTTATAGAGGATTCAATTACTTCTGAAATGTCTTTCCTCCTTGATTAAATCTAAAAAATGCACCTACTGAAGTTGCAAAAGAATGTTCATACATATATTCCATTCCGAGATAAGGCTCAAAACTCCAATGTGTACTTAATTTTATAGGGAAACCTATTCTTAAAGCGAGCCCTACATCCAATGACATAGGCTGGGGTGTATAACTACCATATAAAAAGAAATTTGCTTGCTTAGCAGCCTCAAAATCTATGGCAGATTTATTCTCATTTATAGTGTATCCTAAATACCATAAAGTTTGTAGACCGATAGCAAGGTTAACATGTTTTGTTTGAATTTTCCAAAATATAGGTATTTGAATATAATGTGTTGATGCAAATACATCATTATAATCAGACTTATAATTTGTATAATATGCTCCAATTTCTATCCCACACCATTTGGGAACCCATTCGTATGAAAACCCGACAGTGGGAGTGATATATGTACCATCTATGATGGTATAATTAAGGCCTGCCCTAAAACCGAATGTATTATTTTTTTTGTAAGTCGGAGTGTCCTTACTCATTGGATCTGTGTTTCCATTGTTTTGAGCATAAGCAGTGGTGAAAACAAAAGAAATTACAATTAATAGTATTATAGTTTTTTTCATAGTAAAAAGGATTAATTTAGTAAATAGGAATAGCTTGTGTATGGTAATAATTAAAAACCATATCGATAATACCATATCAACTGTTTTATATTTATAATTTTAATTGTTTATTAAACATTCTACTACCGCTATTTAAAGTTAAATTTGAACTTTAAGATAAATGGGAGTAAAATAAAAAAATAGATTTTATTACAAGACGGATTTCATAAAGAAAGATATTTTATGAAATCCAACGCGCAATTCCCGACAAATACTTCTTT